>JALTEW010000504.1 GCA_027073795.1 bacterium
CCGTGACGATACCTACAATCATGGTCAGCCCCATCATGGATGTGATGTTAATTTCCGTTCCGGTCACAAATAACCCGATAAAAACTACTGTAAGGGCAAGCAGGGTAGTTATGAGCATGGAGATGGTCACACGGAAACGCTCGTATAGAAAGAGGAGAAGCAGAAATACAAGAACAACAGCGGAAATAAAAACAGCGATGAGCCCCTTAAAGGCGATCTGTTGCTGTGCGTAAAGACCACCGAGGGTGTAGTAAACCCCTTTTGGCAACAAGTCCGGTTTTTTCAGTGCGGATTTGACGTCTCTTATGACCGAACCCATGTCGCGCCCGCTGATCCGCCCGGTCACAGCGATCATCCGTTTCAGGTCATCCCGCATGATCTGTGGCTGGCCGGTGATGGTTTTGATGGTTGCGATGCGCTTCAGGGGAAAGAGATGCCCGTCCGGCGCCCGAAGGCGGAGGCTTTCTATCTTTCGAATCGTTGAACGGATGTCGGAGGAAATCCATACCCTGACCCCGACCATTTTAGGCCCTTTCTGCACCTGGGTTGTGACTGTGCCGTAAAGGAAGTTGGAGAGCATATGGGTTACCTGCTCGGGGTTGACCCCTTCAAAAGAGGCCTTGGCCCGGTTCACGCGGATATCCAGCGCGTCTCCCGCTAAAACAACCCCATCCTTCACATCCACAACGCCCGGGATTCTACGGATTGTCGTAGCCACTTTTGGCCCTAACTTCATAAGTAGCTTCCCGCTGTCGGAAAAAAGCTTTATCTCTATAGGTTGGGGAACGGCAGTAAGGTCGCCGATAAGGTCCTCCATCAATTGCGCCATTTCGATCTGGAGGCCGGGAACCGTTTTTTCCACACGTCCCCTTACATCATCCATAACGGCCTCAATCCCCCGACGTGGGAGGGGTTTTAATCGGATAAAATAGTCTCCCTGGTTGGCTTCAGTTACGCCACCTCCCAATTGAAGGCCTGTCCGCCGGGAATAGGTCTCAACCTCCGGGGTTTTCTGGAGGATCTGCTCAACCTTGCGGAGCAAACGGTCGGTTTCTGTAAGCGAGGTTCCCGATGGGGCGCGGTAATCAAGGATAAAACCACCCTCATCCATTTTCGGCATAAAGCCAGACCCCAGGTGTTTATAGGAAAACCAGCCAAATCCAAGCAGCGGAATAATCACAAGCAGTACCAGCCAGGGATGACTCAGGACAGGCCGCATGATTGCCTCATATGATCGATGGAATAACTTTGTCAGTGGGCCATTTTTTTCGTGTTTGGCATCCTTTTCCCCAAGAAGGTGATCCGCCAGGAGTGGCACGGCCAGCCAGGCGATGAAAAAGGAAATGATAAGGCTCGAGGCCATGGTCAGGGACAGGGACCTGAAAAAGGCGCCGGTGACGCCGGAGAGGAAGGCCATGGGGGTGAAGATAATAATGGTTGAAGCGGAGGATCCCGCGAGGGGACGGGTAAACTCTCTGGCGGCGGCCATCACGCGTCCATGGTGGTCGCCATCCCCTTCGCGCAGCCTCCGGACGATATGCTCCTGCATGACAATCATGTCATCGATGATGAGCGCCACCGCGGCAGCCATTCCTCCCAGGGTCATGATATTAAAACTCATATGCAGGGTGTAAAGCAACAGGACGGTCGCGGCCAGGACGCAGGGAACCGTTATCGCGGCGATGAAGGTCATCTTGATATTCCGTAAAAAGAGCCACAAAACAAGGACAGCAAACAGAAGGCCGATTAAAACAGCGTCCCTGACGCTGCCCGCGGAGGACAGGATCAGGTCTGTCTGGTCATACCAGTTGGCAATTTTAATCCCCTTCGGCAGGTGGGTGCGGAATTTGGCAAGTTTCCTTTTTATCCCACGCGCGATCTGCACGGTGTTCCCACCCGGTTGCTGATAGACTTGAAAGAGGACCGCGTCGTGACCATCAGCGGTAACGCGCGTCCACTGGGGCGCTGTTCCCCGACTCACAGTAGCGATATCGTCCAGGCGCACCAGGCCGTTTTTCCCTGAGCGAAGAATCGTTTCTTTTATCTGGTTAAGGTTGTGAAATGACGTATCAGAAATAACAAGATAGAGTTTGTAATGTTCCTCCATTTTTCCGACAGCCGTGATGACATTGGCAGCTGAAATGACGTTTGCCACATCACTCAACGAAAGATTGTAGGCGGCCAATCGCGCCGGATCAACCGTTATTCGGTATTCTTCCCGGGCTCCTCCTTGGACACCGATTCTTGCGACCCCTTTCACTGTGGACAGCAAAGGGCTGAGCTGATAGAGGGCGATGTCCCTCAGCTCTACCAGTGAATGATTTTTAGAGGTAAGGCTATAGCCCAGAACCGGAAAGACAGTTGGATCCATGCGCCTGACGTTAAAAGAGGTCCCGGGAGGGAGATCGGGAAGAACCCTGTTGATAGCGGATTCTACCTGAAGCATGGCTGCTATCATGTCCCCTCCCCACTCGAAATTAATCGAGATATCCGCACTTCCCCGGCTCGTGGTAGAACGAACAGAGCGAACGCCCGGAACGGCCCGGACGGCCTCTTCGACAGGCCAGGTAACCTCTATCGCCATCTTTTCGGCCGGACGGTCACCGGCATCCAGGCTTACCACGACCCGTGGGAAGTTGACATGGGGGAAAAGGGCTACCGGCAGTTTCAAGCTTGCGGCTAGCCCCCCAAGTGACAGGATGGCAATGAGAAACAATATGGAGCGACGATGTTGCTGTATCCATCGGGTGAAACTCATGGGGTTTTCTCCACTTTAACGGACATTCCATCCTTTAGTTCGTAGTTTCCAAGAACGACTGCCAATTCCCCCTCCTTGATGTCAGCCCCTGAAATCTCGACCTCCTTGCCGTTTTCGAGACCGACATTCACGATATGTTTGTGTGCCCTGCCGTTTTTGACCGTGAACAGGATATAATAGCCGTCCTCTGGAAGCACGGCACTTTCTGGAACTACAAGTCCCTCACGGGATTTCACGATGATGTCCCCCTGAACATATTCATTCAGCATAAAGGGTGGGGGGGAAGGCAGGGAGACAAAAACATCTACAAAATAGGAAGCGGGGTCGATCGATTTAGAGACAGAGCGGACGATACCTCTTACGGCCTTTAGGGAAGGCCTGTTAACAGCCTTCAGTAAAACATGGCGGCCTGGTTTAACCAGATGCGCGTCTTCCGGCTCCGCACCCAAACAAACCTCAACGGCGTCTTGGGCGACGATTT
Source organism: bacterium (assembly GCA_027073795.1). GTDB lineage: Bacteria > Desulfobacterota > S145-22 > S145-22 > S145-22 > S145-22. The sequence goes on from JALTEW010000504.1 coordinate 3,240, forward strand.
CGATGATAGGATTGCCCGCTGGGACCATAGAGCCCTGATGCGCAAAGAGGCGGGAAACAATACCACGAGATTTTGAACGAATGGTAACAGTTTTAGAGATTCCCCTTCCTTGCATGTTCTTCAAAATAATCTTTGCATTTTCATAGGCCTGCTCAGCCTGGAGAAGCTCCTGATTGGTTGCAAGCCTGAGGGCCGCTCGTTCTTTCACCTTTTTGAGCAGCGCCTTAGTAGCCTCGTAATTGCTGATGGCTGTTTTTAGTTTAAGGAAGGTGTCAGGACTTGGTCCAATCACAAGAATCTTGCCACCCTTGCCCACTTCCTGACCTTGCGTCACATAAATAGCCTTGATTTGGCACTCGTAGGGGATGGAAAGTATTTTAGCGCGCCCCGGCGAGGGAATAACCTTTCCATAGGTAACAAGGTTTTCAACCACGGTGCCTTCTTTTATCGGCACAACCCTTACAGATGCAATGGGACCAATTGTTTTTGGCTCTGCCGCAAAACTTTTTTCGAGGCATGCGAATGGCACAGCGAAAATTAATATTAGGGCAATGCAAAAAATCATGCTAAGATAACGGTTCATTGTTTTTGACTCCATTTTTCGAAGGCGATATACTTAGTTTTTTTACTTTGTTCTTCAACACTTTTTCAGATGAGGATCCACGGGCCAACGGTGTGTACAGGCCGGATGCGGCTTCCAGTGCTATTCTGAGATCGGTCAGGGTCTGCCACTGGTCTAAAAGACCCTGTTTCAGGGCCATCAGCTCGATTTTTGCCTGGTAATAGGTCAGGATTTCCGCGTTTCCAGTCTTTAAGGCCTCACGATACACGTTTAAAAGATCCTGTTGCGTTTTGATGGTTCGCTGGATTTCACGGATGCGTGATTCGGTGGCGTAGATTTGTTTTGAGAGCGAAACGATTTTGGCCCTCGCGTCGTAGAGCCTGGCAATGTATTCATCAAAGAGTTTCTTTCGGGTGGCTCGCTCTACGGCAATCTGTCCCTGGTGTCGGTTAAAAAGAGGGATTTCCAGGGTCAGGGCCGGTCCCGTTGTGACGACGTTTCCCGTGTCCCGGGCGTGGATAATCCCGATTCCTATCCTGGGAAACTGGGACAGGATGGCGGCCCTGACTGCTTCTTCCTGGCATTTGTATCCAAGCTTCAGGGCTGCTAAGTCAAGACGCCTTCTTTCAAGGTTTCTCAAAAGAATTTTTACGTCCGGCTTGAACCAGACTTCGGGTATAGAAATGTCTTGAAGCGGAATGGCCCGCGATGGAGGAAGCCCCATGGCCCGGCTCAGGCTTAGGCGTTCCTGCTCGTAGCTTTCTCTGGCCTTGGCCAGGGCTACACGCGCCTTCTGATAGGAGGTTTTTGCCGCGGCAAGGTCCATGGCGGTTTTGTTCCCCATTTTTACCGCTTTTCTCACGACCTTGAGGTTCTTTTCAAATTCGCCGGTCGATTTTTCAAGCAGCCGCACCTTTTTTTCAAACCAGAAGGCTCTCACCCAATGAAGGCGCGCCGCCTCTGCCGCCTGCCATTCCTGCCAGGCAATGGA
>JALTEW010000505.1 GCA_027073795.1 bacterium
TAATCCATTTCACATGCGAGGGATGGCCGTTAATCTCCGTCGGCATGATGCCGCAGGTCCCACAGAAAACGAGGGGACGTCCCATGAAACGCTCCTCGAAAACCACAGCCCCGTTGACAGTGGGGATACCGCTCTTGTTGCCCCCGTGTTCCACCCCTTCACGAACCCCCTCGTAAATCTTTTTCGGGTGGAGAATGCCTTCCGGGACCGGTTTGTCATAACGGGGGTCCGCAAAACAGAAGATATCGGTGTTGGCGATGAGGCGCGCGCCAAGCCCTGTCCCGAAGGGGTCGCGGTTAACGCCGACAATCCCGGTTAGCGCCCCCCCGTAAGGGTCCAGGGCCGAAGGGCTGTTATGGGTTTCTACCTTGAAGACGATGTTGTGACCCTCGTCGAATTTGATGACGCCGGCGTTGTCGGTAAAAACAGACACACAGATGTCTCGGTCCCCCTTTTCCGCCCGCACCTTTTCTGTTACACCCTGGATGTAGGTCCTGAAAAGGCTCTGGATGGTTTCTGTCTTCCCATCTTCCGTATAGCGAATGGTGGCATTGAAAATCTTGTGTTTGCAGTGTTCTGACCAGGTCTGCGCGATGGCCTCAAGCTCCACATCGGTCACCCGGTGATCCAGACCATAATGCTTCCGTTTTTTAACGACCTCGGGGCGTTTCAGTTCATCCCGTATTGTTTCCATTTCCCTGAGATTCAAGGCCAAGACACGTTCCTTGCTCAAACGGACAAGGTCATCTGGCGGCATATTCAAATCGAATCTCACGACCTCACCCTTTGCACCTAACTTAACAACAGGCAACACGCGCAGGGCCGCGCGCTGCGACGAAAGCCCCCCCCTTTCAAAGATGAGAAAACGGTGAATCAGCGGATTCCCGAGGATTCTCCTCGCGACAAGCTCCGCTTCCTCACGTGACAGCTCACCATACAGCAGGTAGGTGGTAGCGCTAAAAACCCTTTCTTTCTCTGAGAGGACCTTTCCGAGATAATCACCGATGACCAGACGCGCCGTTTTCCCCACATTGTCGGTCACACCCGGCTTAAATCCTACCTCGATCCACCAGTCCGCATCTTCGCGCAAGGGGTGATCAATGGCAATTTCCTGAGTAACGGGGTCATAAAATGTCTCCCGGACCATCCGTACAAAGGTTTCCCTTTCGATATCGGCGCTTATGAGATAGGTGGAAAGAATCCGTATCTCACGGAGGGTAATGCCAGTTTCCTGAGCCACGCGTTTCAATACCCGCGCGCCTGGACCGTCTGTGATATTTCTTTTGAAACCAACCTCAACACGATAGGTCAATCCGTTTCCCCCTCCCTCTTCGGAACATAAAACGCTATCATGTTCACGAAAGGTTTTCAACACCTACAGGCACCCATCGCTATCATCACCCGTAACAATCTCTATAAAAAATACCTTCTTGCTATTTCCAGTAATACAAAGCGGATTCACCAAGTTCCTGCTCAATTTCCAGAAGCCGGTTGTATTTTGCAATCCGCTCACTTCTGCTCGCCGAACCGGTTTTTAGATGGCCGCCATCCATGGCCACTGCGAAATCCGCCAGAAAGGTGTCCTCCGTCTCTCCGGAACGATGGGAAATAAAATAGCGCCACCCTGCATCACGGCACATGCGAACGGCCTCGATGGTTTCCGATACCGTCCCAATCTGGTTCAACTTTATAAGCGAGGAATTGGCCGTGCCTTCCTCAATCCCGCGGGCAATATATTTCGTGTTCGTCACAAAAACATCATCGCCCACAACCTCTATTTTGTCTCCAAGACGATGGGTAAAATCTTTAAAACCCTCCCAGTCCTCTTCTGCCAGGGGGTCTTCCCACAGAACGATTGGATATTTTGATACCCACTGTTCGGCCAGAGCTATCAGATCATCACTTTTCATAGTCCCCGCCCCGGACCACTTGAGGTTATACGGGCTTTTCCCATCCGTGGAAAAAGAGGTAGCTGCACTGTCTAAGGCAATAGCAATATCAATCCCCGGCTTATACCCTGCCTTTTCAATGGCCTGAATAATAATCTCAATGGCCTCTTCATTGCTTTCAACATTGGGGGCAAAGCCACCCTCATCTCCTACGCTGGTGGCAAGTCCCCGGCCCTTAAGAATCCCCTTAAGCACATGAAAGGTTTCCGCCACGTATCGGAGGCCTTCACAAAACGTGGGCGCTCCCAGCGGAACCGCCATAAATTCCTGAAAGTCCACGCTGTTGTCGGCATGCTCGCCCCCGTTCAGGATATTCATGCAGGGAACAGGGACACGGCGCGCACCACTTCCACCCAGATATTCATAAAGCGGGAGTCCCGCTGAAGCCGCCGCTGCACGTGCCACGGCCATGGAAACACCCAGAATGGCGTTGGCACCCAGGTTGGACTTGTTTTCTGTTCCATCCAGTAAAATCATTTTTCGGTCAATCAGCGCCTGCTGAAAAACGTCCATTCCCGTTACCTCAGGGGCAATTTTTTCGTTCACGTTGGCGACGGCCTTTAACACACCTTTCCCCGCGTATCGGCGCGCGTCCCCGTCCCGCAATTCCAATGCCTCATTCTCACCGGTGCTGGCCCCAGAGGGAACCGAAGCCACTGCGGTTGTGCCATCGGTTAGTTCAATAAAGACCCGAACGGTCGGGTTCCCCCTGGAATCAAGGATCTCCATGCCTCGAATATTCGCAAGTTTCGTGCCCATCCTTTTCTCCTTCTTGTAAAATAAATGTTTAAAGAACTTGCAACTTCTTCCCATCCCATCGATTTGCAGCTCTTATACCATATTTCCAATTGCAATAGCAAAGAATCAGGCATAAAGGACCAGGCCATGTTACAGGACAACAAAGGACAGAGCTAAACCAACAGCAGATACTACGGCATAGCTTTTCCTACTCTCCCCGGCTAAGCCGGGGGCTTAGCTCTGGAGTTAATCTTGAAATTGAAACGCCTTCCATTGCGGTCTAATTCTGACTTTCCGCGAATTCACCAATGTTGATATTGATTTATTTCCCCCTGTATGATACCTGATAGCTAGTAGCGGGGCGTAGCGCAGCCTGGTTAGCGCGCCTGCCTTGGGAGCAGGAGGTCGGCCGTTCAAATCGGCTCGCCCCGACCATTTCACCGGAAAAAGGAGACAGATGTGGGATTATCAGACAGGATAGGAAGAATCAAACCCTCCCCTACCCTCGCCGTATCTGCCAAGGCAAAGGCGATGAAGGCACAGGGAATTGATGTGGTCAGTTTCGGCGCGGGAGAGCCGGATTTTGATACCCCGCAACACATCAAAGAGGCCGCCATCCAAGCCATTGCCGACGGCTTTACAAAATACACGCCGGCATCCGGCATCGATGAACTCAAAGAGGCTGTATGCGAGAAATTCAGGCGCGACAACGACCTGACCTTCGATAAATCCCAGGTCGTCATTTCCTGCGGGGGCAAACATGCCTTTTATAACCTTGCCCAGGTTCTCCTGAACCCCGGCGATGAGGTGATCATCCCTGCCCCTTACTGGGTGTCCTACCCGGACATGGTGCGTTTGGCAGGGGGGACACCTGTCATTCTGGAAACCGAGGAAAAAAACGGCTTCAAGCTTACGCCACAGCAACTGGATGAAGCCCTGACGGAAAAAACCAGGATTATCGTTCTTAACAGTCCTTCCAACCCAACAGGAACCGCTTACACCAGTGATGAGCTTCAGACCCTAAGTGAAGTCATCCTGAGGTATCCAAACGCTCATGTCATCTCGGATGAAATATACGAGAAGATTGTCTATGATGGTTTCACATTTTCATCCATAGCCAATTGTGGAAAGGAAATATTCGACAGAACGATAATCATACACGGGGTTTCAAAGACCTATGCCATGACTGGATGGAGAATAGGCTATACAGCGGGGAATACCGATATCGTCAAGGCAGTATCGATGCTTCAGAGCCAAAGCACCTCTAACCCGACTTCCATTGCCCAGAAGGCGGCCGTCGCCGCCCTGAACGGCCCTCAGGATGCCGTGTCCGAAATGGTAAAGGCCTTTCGCGAACGCCGTGATTTTACGGTTCCAAGGCTGAATCAGATGGAAAATGTCACCTGCATTACCCCACAGGGCGCCTTTTACGCCTTCCCTAACCTGAGGGCATATATCGGGAGCGGCTATAAGGATTACAGGATAAACAACGGATACGACTTGGCCGCTTATCTTCTCGATGAGGTCAAGGTAGCCGCCGTTCCGGGCGATGCCTTCGGAGCAGAAGGCTATCTCCGTCTCTCCTTTGCCACCTCCATGGATGAAATCAAAAGAGGGCTGGACCGGATTGAAGAGGGATTAGGGAAGCTGAAAGGATAGATTTTAGGTAGAAGGTTGAAGTAAAGGTAAAAAACGTGTAACCAAAATAGAACAAAGAGCAGAGATTTACCCTTCATCCCTTTTGGCGTTTAGCCCTTTACCACTTTGCCGTATCTTTTCGAACTTTGAGCCCCGAACCTTGAACTTTGAACTTTGAACTTTTTACTCAGTTCTCATAGCTCAGTACTATGTTTTACCCCAAGATCCGTCATAGAGAGAGTTCAGAGGGGGAAAAGGATTGAAAAACCCGTTGATTCAAGTAGATAAGAGTTAACAGGACTAACCCTTAGCGAACCAACGAGGTGAAGAGAATGATAAAACAAACCGTCTTAAAATTCAAGCTTGCAAGCACAGACGAGCATCTCACCTCTCATGCTGGAGGGGCCTTATTAGGGGAATTTGTCATAGGGGCAGGGATACGAAAAGACCTGGACA
>JALTEW010000506.1 GCA_027073795.1 bacterium
GAGGAGTTTAAGCTTATCTCTTGAATAATTGGAAAAAAGAGTTATAAGAAGCCGCTGAGTGGTCGTGACAATAAGAGGATAGTTAAAGCTTTCAGTTCTAAAGTCCCAAGGATGCTCATAACCTCCCGTCTCTTTGGATTTTTTCTTATCCTCAAATGTCCCCTTGTAAGTATATGTGTAGTATAGTACATCAGAGTCATTCTTCACTACCTTCCGGAGATTCCTTTCAAAATCTTCGGTAAGTGCCAAGAGGGGTGAAAAATAAAATACCCTTTCAAATTCCTCTTCTTTTGAAAGCTTATTGAGAATATCTAAAAATATCTTTGTTTTCCCTATCCCAGTAGGTGCTTCTAAAACCATTATCCGATCATTAAATTGGTTATTCTCCATGATATATCGCTGGAATTCGTTTCTGAATGAGGATAGCAGGGTGAGAGTCCCACCAGATTTGATTAAGTTAATCGTGTCAAATTTCTTTCTGAAAAGAGGCGTTTCCCATTCCTTAAAACTTCCCCTGTCTGCTTGCAATAAGCTAGAAAATAAAAAAATGCATTCAAGAAAAGTGCTGACCCCATCCCCCTCCGCTTTAACAGGGCGGTCGGTTAAGAATTCTATGTCTCGCCCGCCAGACACAAATCTTTTTGTAATTGGGTCTGATGCGTATAACTCATTAATGAATTTTGGCAAAGCAGCAATCATTTCTGTTTTTATGTGCTGTTCAGCTTCCGCCGTTAGGCCAAGTTGATTGCTCATCTCATTGCGTAAAGAACTGTGGTGTGCGGATATGCAGATAGCTGCTTTTGAACGTTGTTGCTTACTCAACTTTGATAAATTGCGCAGTAGTATTGTTGAGAGAGTGGTGTGCTGCCTTAGCTTTGGTGGATACGCATTGCTGTCTTTTGTCTTCGCAAATTTTTGGTAGTAGGGGTTCAGTTTTCCAAAATCGTGAAAGAGACCGGTAGTTAAAGCCAAATCCTCATTGTTAAAACCAGCTTCTAAAAACAGCTCAGCTGTTTTTTTAGCGACTCTAATGCAATGGTTTGATAATAACTCCTGTTTCCCATTCTCTTTTGGCCTAGCAAGTAATGGCATACCTAGCACCATTAAAACAAAGCGACAACTTTATCACCGATCTGGGCAAACTCATTGAAACGAGGCAGGTGATTAAATTCCACATTAATCATTGTGTTTATGGGGATGTAATGACGTAAAACTAATTTCTTTAGGCCACCTTCATTAAGATAATGGTGCAAATGGCGCTCTATTACTAACTCTCCAGCCTCTCCAACCTGCTGTACAAAGAGATCACCACGAAGCTTTGTGTCCGTTTCTGGGTATTCATCGATAACAACTGTTGACGTACTGACCTCTAAGTCATCGCCAATTTGCTTTGCCCTCGCGTCATATTCGTTAAAATTGGCTATGCGGGCTATGCAGTAAGCATGCCCCAGATAAGGAGTGAAGAAAAAACTATGCTCAGAAAGCGTTTTTTCCAATGGTTTGGCATATTCCTTAGAAGTTTTCACAAAAACAGTATAGCTTGGATTCAACAGCACTTCCGCTTTTATTGGCTTTGTAAGTATTTTTTTGCTTCGTTTCAAAGTGGTGTGGTTTGTTCCAAATATGACTTTTTGAAAATTGGAGGTAATTTCTAACCCAACTTTAGTGGAAGACAATAAGTCCAAATAACTTTGGTAATATGCCTCTTTTTCCGTTGAAGATCGCTTTAAGCCTAGAACGGCTCCTATCACCCCCATAAGTGCACTCTTGCTAGGGATAAGGTAAGTCATTTGGCTTGTTGTAACAGAGGGGTCGCTAAAAACCCCAAAGTCACCCGCCAAATTAAAAGAGAACAGCCTCATCTTAATTCCTCTACACTAATCCCCAACTTTTTTATACCTTCAACCAACTTTTTCTTAAATGGTAAAAGTTCACTACACGAGGCCACTCTAATGCCTTTTACTTTCCCTTTCCTCATTTTTAAGGCCTCGAGCAACCTAGTAAAGTCAAAACCGTCAGGATCTAGCTGAGCGATATTGCCTTTTAGTGATTCTTTTTCAGTTATTAAATTTGGAAGATCATTGTACATTGTGTTGTCATAGATTACCTCAAAATAAAATATGCTTCTCTGCGGGTATTTGGACCTAGTAACTAAGCTAGTGGTTCCGTCCCACATGCAATCAAAAAGCAGCTTTTCGCTTTCGTTAAAGTTGCTCATAACTGCATCATTCTCAAAAAACTCGAACAAGTTTGAGGGGTTTATGACGCCTTGGAACTTTATTAGTGCATAGACAACGGAATAAAACTTGCCGAATGTACCATGCTCCTCACCCCCTTTTCCTTTCCCAACAAAATGGCTTGATATGAGGGGGTTTATTATCTCTACTTGGTTAACGCTTTTCCCAAGGCCAAATTGAACCGGTCCGGTGACTTTAAATGAAGAGCCTTTTTCGTCCCCGCTTTTTATAGGAACTAATGCCCCAAATAAAGGCACATCAAATGTTTTAATGAGCAGATTGGGCATCTTTTCAGCGGATAGTTCCCCGATAATACTTTCAGCTCGCTTATTTGCTTTTACTGCTGCACCGTTCTCGCTAAAATCTACAAAAAGCGTTTTATCGTAGTGCGTTTTCGCGTAGTCGCGTATGGTTCGCTTTAAGCGAACGTCCGTAACCATAATACTCCCATCAGGTAGTTGCCGTGGCTGGTTATCAAATCCAGGATCCCCATTTGGATTCTGCCTTGACTCGTAGTAAAATACAAATTCAGTTTTATCAGTTTTTTCCATTTTACTCACTCCTTTAAAACATTAAAAACTCCCCTAAAAAAGAAATAACTCAAATCCGTGGAAGGGTTTTTAAGCTTCAGGGTCTTCGGGGTGTTATCTTTAATAAAATTAGTTATTTCCTTTTTCTGTTTGTCGTTTGCATTTGAAAGTTGCACCCCCCTACTGACCTGCTCATAAACAAATCGCAGTTTAGACTCATCATACTTGGTGTAGGATAATAAACCAGTTAAGGAATTGCTTGTTTCTCCTGCTTTTTTCTTAAAATTGATATAGCCTGCAGCAATTTTCCCAACGTTATATGCAAATTGCTCGTCGCTTGTCATAGATTCATCCATTTTACCACCTGTTAAAAGTTCAAAAGCAATATCTGCGTACCTCAAATATTCCTTGGCCCAGACGCCTCCAGGCTTCCCATCTATTTCCCTATGGGCTAATATGTCAAACCGAGATGCCAGTAGCTTTTTGGAGTATTTCTTTATCAGAATTTTTGGATTTGCTTTCCATTCATAAATGAAAGACCTAATTGCCCATAGGTAATCAGACCATAACGTGGTTTTTCCAAGCCTAGTAATAAACACTTTTTCAAATAACAAGGGAGGAACATTCTCCCGATTGTGGCCAAGAATACGCTCAAGTCTCTTAAAAGTTAGATTGGTGTCAACAAGCACCTCCTTTTGGGAGTTGCTCTCTTTTAAGCATATTACTTTTAAAGAGGCCTTTTCTTGTTGTTGCACATGTTGTTTCAATAACTGGTCATAAGCACCGTTTAGATATGCGTAAAATCCTGCAGACCGCTTTTTCACTTTAAAGGAGGGATCAGAAAGGTCAAATAGGTACATAGATAACGGCCCAATCCTTTCTTTATATTCCCCGGTTAAGTTTATTTTTGAAAATGAGGTGTCCCCTATTTGAAGCTGTTTGTAGAATGCTTCTTTCTTAGCGCCATTCAGGGTAAATGAAGGATCATCATAAGAAAAAAATTGAGCAGTTTGCGTAGTTTCCGATGGATACTTATAATATATCCCGCCAAACGCATCAGTTTTGGTGGTTCTGGCAGGATTAGTTAGGATTTTGTAAGAGGGGTCCTCTTTCCCCGGGATGATGTACACCTTAAACGCCAATTTTCCGCTCGTTTCTTCAGCTACTCTCACAAATGCTTCTGTTTTTTTGGCTAATCCAATAAACCCCAAAGATACTGCCTCCAACGCTTTAACGTTCAGAGTATCATCTTCGTTGATTATGTGTTCTTTTATGTATGCCTGGTAAAGAGGGACATCTCCAATGAACGCATTCAATTTGTTTCTCTTATCACCATTGAAAGGGATTCGTTTATGGGTGTCAAGGACATCCATGCTTCCTGTTTGCAAATCAAGTGTGGCCTTGAAAATGTTTTCATTTTTCCCAAAATAGAGAGTTAGGGCTTTCTTGCTCAAGATACCATACAAAACCACATAAGGTTTGGGCTTGTGTCCAGTTACGCCTATGCCTTTCAGCTTCGCTCTGGAATTTAAGGGCATTGCTAATGCCTTTTGTAATTGCACGTATCTTTGTGTGGTACTGCCACCGTATTCCGTTAGCGTTTTTTTGTCAAACCCAACTGAAAATTGACTATCTTCAAAAGTTACGTACGCTTTTTTGATAGGAAGGGTGGATTTTGTTGGCTCAATACTGCTATCTTTATTGTTCAAAAATAGCTCATAAGCAAGCATCAGACATACTTTACTTAATGGTTTATTAAAAGTTTGCATTAAATATGGAGAATTAATACAAATTGTTAAATTAAAACTAGTTTTTAGTTAAACGTGCGCAACACCATCACAACCTCATCCCTGTACTCCACAAAGTGGTCCGCCCAGTCCAGGCTAAGTTCCCCTAAGGCACATGAAAATCTCGTCAATCTGCTTTCCCTTGTGCAGGATTGCCTTTGGCAGGCGCCCACACTCGACAAAGCCAAGCTTTTTGTAAAGT
>JALTEW010000507.1 GCA_027073795.1 bacterium
CCCAAGCTGGTGAAAACCGCCGCCGTATAAAAGCCCTTTAACCGCGCCTACGCCCGACGAAAGCCCATAACGAGGGTCGGCGAACAGCCCAACAGAAAGGGTTCCCCATAATCCGCACACCCCGTGAACGGATATGGCGCCCACAGGGTCATCGATATGGAGGATCTTGTCAAGAACCTCGACCGACAAAACAACAAGGCCTCCAGCGATAACCCCGATGATAATGGCATTGCCGGGTGAAACCACGGCGCACGGGGCTGTAATAGCCACCAACCCAGCCAGTACCCCATTCAGTGTCATGCTGGCATCCGGTTTTTTGTAAAGCGCCCACACCGCGAACATGGCGGTAATAGCACCAGCCGCCGCCGCGAGGTTGGTGGTTACTGCAATGGTAGCGATGCTCAGGTTTGTGCCGGATGTGGTACTGCCCGGGTTGAACCCAAACCACCCGAACCAGAGGATAAAAACGCCTAAGGAGGCCAGGGGAATGTTGTGCCCCGGGATGGCGTGTGAAACCTTCTTTTTCCCGTTAAAGGTATATTTTCCAATACGTGGTCCTAAAAATGCGGCTCCCATTAGAGCAGTCCACCCACCGACAGAGTGTACCACCGTTGAACCAGCAAAGTCGACCATCCCGAGTTTGGATAGCCATCCCCCGCCCCAGATCCAGTGGCCCACCACGGGGTAAATAAGGGCTGAAACCACGGCACTATAGATGAGATAGGACACAAACTTTGTCCGTTCTGCCATGGCGCCGGAGACGATGGTGGCGGCGGTTGCTGCAAATACGATCTGGAACATCCAGTATGCCATCTGCCAAAGGCCGTCCGAAGTGGACGGATTGGCAATGGACAGGAAAAAACCACTCGAGCCAAAAAGGCCAAATATATCAGCACCAAACATAATCCCAAATCCGATAGCCCAATAGGCAATGGAACCGACAGCAAAATCCATCAGGTTTTTCATGTTGATATTGACCGCATTTTTGGCACGGGTAAAGCCTGTCTCTACCATGGCAAAACCTGCCTGCATAGAAAACACAAGAAAGGCTGAAATCAAGGTCCAGACGGTATCAATCGCCTTCGCATTGCTTAAGGCAGACGGTTCCCCAGCCCAGACAGCCGTACCCCACAGAACTGCCATACAAATTAGGCAAGTAAAACCTACGCGTTTGAAAAGAAATTGCTTCATAGCTCCCCTCCTCTGTCATTTTGCGGGTGGCATTGCACCCACCTGTTAATGAGCGTATAGCAAAGGACATGCCATCACGGCATAAACCCTTACAACATCTTGAATTTACAGGGATATTAAATTTTAATAATTTGTCGCTGAAGAATAAAAAATCATTATTTTTCTACATTAATGTAGAGTCAAACTGCATTTTCTACTTTTTTGTTCGAAATCGCTTCGGGTCAACCCGGTGTTTGCGGACCCGGAGTCCCATCATGCGTTCGGTAATACCCAGCTGGTGGGCAGCCTTGGACATGTTTCCTCTTGAGTCCTTCAAGGCATCAAGGATGAGTTCTCTCTCCACATTGTTCAGCGCCTCTTCCAAGGTGTTTTGAGGCCGGGTCCCACTTGCCTCCGCCGTCTGAAGGGTAGGGGGAAGGTGATGTCCGTGAATGACGTTGTCTTTGCTTAATAATACGGCCCGCTCGATGCAGTTTTCCAGCTCACGGACATTACCGGGCCAGTGGTAACTCATCATCATGTCGATAGCAGGGGTGGATATACGTCGAATCGTCTTGTGGTGAAGCGTGTTGTACTTTTCCACGAAATGATCTGCCAAAAGAAGGATGTCTGTTTTCCTCTTTCGCAATGGCGGAAGATGAATGGGAAAGACATTAAGCCGGTAGTACAAATCTTCTCTGAATTTTCCCTCTTTAATCAGGTGTTCCAAATCACGATTCGTGGCGGTAATAATCCGTACGTTGGCCTGAATGGTTCGGGTTCCCCCCACGCGTTCAAAATTCTTTTCCTGGAGGACGCGGAGAAGTTTGGCCTGGGTTGCCGCCGAAAGGTCACCGATTTCGTCCAGGAATATGGTTCCACCGGAAGCCAGCTCAAACCGACCCTTCCGCTGGGCGGTGGCGCCGGTAAAGGCGCCCTTTTCGTGTCCAAAGAGTTCGCTTTCAATGACGGTTTCAGGCAGGGCGGCACAGTTGACCTTGATGAAGGGGCCATCGGCACGGTGGCTGTGGTAGTGGATGGCATTGGCAACGAGCTCTTTACCCGTGCCGCTTTCCCCGCGAATAAGAACAGTTGTGTCTACCTTAGAGACCTGGAGAATGAGGTCAAAAACCACCTGCATCTCACGGGAGTTGCCTATAATGTTTGATGGATGAAACCGGTCTTTCAACTCTTCCCGTAGGCGTAGGTTTTCCTCAACCAGCCGCTGTCGCTCTTCCTGGGCGGTCTGTCGCAGACGGACCGCCTGGGCGACCATGGAAGCAATGGTGGAAAGGAGACGGATGTCTTCCTCGAAGGAAACAGACTTGTCAAAAAGACGGTCAACACTCAGGGCGCCGATGACCTCTTTCCCAATCTTAATGGGAACACAGAGAAAGGAAATGTCCGATTTTTTCAGGCGGCGTCTTGCACCGGTTCTGTCGAGAAAAAGGGGGTTGTCTGAAATCCTGGGCACCACAGCCGGTTTCCCCGTCTGAACCACCTTTCCCGTGATCCCTTCTCCCAGGCGGTATTTGCCCCTGCGTTTCTGGCTGGGAGACAACCCATGGGCAACCTCGATGGCAATCTCTCCGGTTTTACGGTTCAAAAGAGTCAGGGTGCCCCGTGACATTCCCATGTGATCCGTTAGGGCCTGGAGGGTTGGGGCAAGGACTTCACGGATATCCATGCTCTGGTCCAGGGCCTGGCTGATATCAAAAAGCAGCGAGAGTTCCTTCAGCTTCCGCTCAATGTTTTCTGTTTTGTACATATATTGCCCTTTCGTTTGTTAAAAACCTACAAAAATGTAGGGCAAGCAGAGCCAGATGTCAACCATGGTAGATTTCACAGAAATGGGAGAGCCTTGACTTGTCTTCGGTGAAAACATATAAAATTGTAAGTGATAGGGCAATCGTAAAGATCCATGGATCGCCAAGAAGGAAAAAAAAGAGCGAAGATTTAGTGAGATGGCTGTGATCCAGAATATCCTGTCTGCCCTTATTGCGCATGATGGAAAAGGGAGGTCGCTTTTTCCCCGTACAATAAAAACCAAAATATGAACAAAGGAGTTCAGCGGTACCTGACCGTTTGAAAACAAAAGAAGAAACAACGATTCCCCTTGGATTGTACGTTCACCTTCCCTTTTGCAGGAGGAAGTGTGCCTATTGTGATTTTGTCTCCTATTCTGGGAAGGAGGATTCCATCTCTTCCTATATTTCGCAGGTTTTGCTGGAGTGGCAGGCGATAAGCACGGTCCTTTTGGCTTCTACTTCCTTCAGAATAACGAGCTGTTATCTTGGGGGGGGAACCCCTTCCCTCTTGTCGGAAGAGCAAGTGCGAAACCTCGTAGAAGGACTGTTCCCGCAGGGGGTGCCTGCTGACATGGAGTTCAGCATTGAGGCAAATCCCGAGTCATTGACGGTTTCCAAGCTTGCCTGTTACAGGGACCTGGGTATCAATCGGATCAGCCTTGGGGTTCAGAGCTTTAACGATACCATGCTTCTTCGGTTGGGGCGGATACATACCACCCGTCAGGCGGTCGAGGCAATCACCAGTATCCAGGACAGCGGTTGGGAAAACTACAGCATTGACCTGATGTATGGTCTCCCGGGGCAATCGATGGCGGATTTTTCAGCGGATCTTAAAAAGGCTCTGTGGTTTGGGACTCCCCACCTCTCGATGTACTGCCTGACCATTAATCCCTCCACCCCCTTTGGGAGGCAATTGGCTGAAGGCAAGCTGATGCTTCCTAGGGAAGAAGAGATTATCAAGATGATGGATGTCCTTGAAGAAGAAACATTATCGGTTGGTTTTGAACATTACGAAACATCGAACTTTGCCAAACCTGGTTTTGCCTGCAGGCACAACCTGACCTATTGGCAGCTTGACCCTTACATCGGGTTAGGTGTGGGAGCCGTTTCTTTTTTTACGCAGGAGAGTGGACCCTGGGGCGCGCATTGGGAGAATCCCTCAACTTTTTGGGGGTATGAAAGGATTGCCCGAAGTGGCAAATGGCCCTTTCTGGAACGGGCCCCTCTGCCCCGGGAATCTGCTTTTATGGAGACCCTGCTAACCGGCCTCCGTCTGCGTGAAGGGATCGAGATTAATCAATTACAGTCAAGATTTGGGAAAGAGATGGTCAAAAAGACGCTCCAAGGGGTTGCCCCGATTGTAAGAGAAGGATGGCTGGAGGTAGAAAAGGGACACCTGAGAGCTACGAAGCAAGGAGGTCGTATCCTTGATGCCCTGATCCTTGAGCTGGTTTCCGATATAATGGGATAAGAGATTCAGCGTTGATATAAAAAAACGGCAATGTTGTGGGAATCGAGGTTGTCAGAGAACACATGTGTACCGTCATTTCGCGCCACAAAATATAGATAATTGGTTTTGGCCGGGTACAAGGCGGCGAGAATAGCCGGTTTCCCCGGATTGCAGATGGGGTCGGGCGGAAGCCCTTTAATTCGGTAGGTGTTATGGGGTGTGGGTTTCAAAAGGTCTTCTTTCGTAAGTTTACCCGTGTAATAGGGAATGTCGTAAATCACCGTGGGATCGCTTTGTAACCGCATCCCTCTTTTCAAGCGGTTGTGAAACACGGATGAAATCAAGGGCATCTCCCTTTTTAGCAAGGCCTCCTTTTCAATGATAGAGGCAAGGGTGATAACCTGACGATCGGTCATGCCGATCTCTTTCGCCCGTTTTCTCATGTCAGGCGTATAAACCTGACAGAAACGCTCGAGCATCTTTTTTATAACGAGTTTGGGCGGGTAGTTTCGGGGGAAAAGGTAGGTATCAGGGGACAGGACACCTTCAAGATTCGGGAAGTCTTGGTTGAGACAGGGAACTCTATACCGGTTCATGGCCAAGAGGAGAAATTGGTGAGCCGAACAAATGCTTTTACTTTCCAACAGGTTGGCCATCTCACGCATCGTCATTCCCTCGGGAAACGTGATGTGATGGAGAATAACCTTCCCCTTGGCAAGAATGGAAAGAAGCTCCAGAGGTGTTGTTCGGGGAGGAATGAGATATTCGCCGCTTTGAATCTTGTTTGTCAACCTTTTATATTTTCCCAGGGTTAGGAAGAACCACTTGTTGGTGATAAGGTTTTTGTCCTTGAGTATCTGTGTAACTTTTCTGAAACTTGCGACCTGCGGAATTTCGATGTAAATAGGTGAGTTGGAAGGAGATGACGAGTAAAGAAAAATGAGAAAATTAAAACCAACAATAAAAATGCCACACAGAACAAGGGTTGTAAAGGATAGAAAAATGGGTTTTAAGGATTTCATATGATAGGGAGATTTTGATAATCCAGGTAGTTTTGAAGAATAATAACCGCTGACAGTTGGTCAATCACCTTTTTCCTTTTTCGCCTTTTCACCTCCCCTTGTATCAGGAGCTTTTCTGCCGAAACACTACTGAGCCTTTCGTCCCATGTTTCTATGGGGATGTTTATTTGTCGCTTTATGTTTGAAACAAAATCTTCGACCTTTCGGGCGGTATCACCGGAGGAGCCGTCCATGTTCTTGGGATATCCGATGATGACCTTTTGAATCTTTTCCTGCTCTATAATTCCTTTGAGCCTCTCCACGTCGGTTTTTGTGCCCTTTCTTTCAATCGTCCCGTACTTTCCCGCGATGATCCCCAGCTCGTCGCTAACGGCTAGGCCCAAGCGTTTGGTTCCAAAATCTATCCCTAAATATCGCATCATTGTTACCTTAATCACCTGAGTGGGATGTGTCAAGGCAAAGCCGTGGGGTCCTTGATTCAGATGGTTTGATTGTTTTTACGTATTTCTTCATCTGATGGATTAATTTCTTGATATTCCATTTAGATTCTGGTAGATTACATACCAGTAAATTTCTGCAAAGGATGAAAAGGTATGCTGAACGCCTTAATTGGGTGGTTTTCCAATGACTTGGCAATTGATTTGGGGACAGCCAACACGCTGGTATATGTGAAGGGAAAGGGCATTGTCAGCTCTGAGCCCTCTGTTGTGGCCGTTAAAAAGGATGAAAAGGGAAATAAGAAGGTCCTGGCGGTTGGAGCGGAAGCGAAGAAGATGCTTGGAAGAACACCGGGGAACATTGAAGCGATTCGCCCCATGAAGAACGGGGTCATTGCAGATTTTGAGATCACAGAGGAGATGCTGTATCATTTCATCATCAAGGCGCATAACCGCAAGTCCTTTGTGCGTCCGAGGATCGTGATTTGTGTCCCTTCCGGAATTACGCCGGTGGAGCGAAGGGCCGTGAGGGAATCGGCCGTTTCTGCGGGTGCCCGGGAAGTTTATTTGATAGAGGAGCCGATGGCCGCGGCCATCGGTGCCAACCTTCCCATTACAGAGGCATCCGGGAACATGATTGTCGATATCGGAGGGGGGACCACCGAGGTGGCAGTGATTTCCCTGTCCGGAATTGTCTACTCCAGCTCCGTTCGCGTGGCGGGAGACAAGATGGATGAGGCCATTGTCCAGTATGTCAAGCGGCACTACAATCTCCTGATAGGGGAACGTTCAGCAGAACTTATAAAGATTATGATAGGGTCTGCCTATCCCAGCAAAGAAGCAAAGGTAGTGGAGGTCAAGGGAAGAGATCTCGTAACCGGAATTCCCAAAACCATTGAGATTAATTCCGAGGAAATCAGAGAATCTATCTCTGAGCCCATCAATGCCATTATTGAAACGGTCCGGATTGCCCTTGAGAAAACCCCGCCTGAGCTGGCGGCAGATATTGTGGACAAGGGGATTGTCTTAAGTGGAGGGGGAGCACTCTTGAAGGATCTTGACCTTTTGGTCCGCGAAGTGACAAGTTTGCCTGTTACGGTTGCTGAGAATCCCTTAACCACCGTCGTTGTCGGCTCCGGCCGAGTTTTGGATGATATCAACTTACTGAGGCTGACTGCCTCAAGCTCTTAGGAAGGATGGCACATCGGTCACAAAGTCCGTTCCGCGGGAAATTTCTGAAGTGCTCCCTTTTCCTCGTCCTGGTTTTTGTCCTCAGTCTCTGTTTTTTGTCTAAAAAGGGATCTCATACCTTTTTTGTCGATCACGTATTGATGAATATTGCCTTCCCATTTCAAAAGGCGGTTACGGTGACAACGGACACGGCGGGAAGAGTCTTCAGAAATTATTTTAATCTGGTAAACACAAAAAAGGAGAATGAAGTCCTGAAGGAAAAGGTTAATGACCTCAGGGCTCAGACCGTTCATCTTGAGGAGCTGGAACGTGAAAACCAGAGGCTCCGCGAGCTGTTGAATTTCAGAAAAGAGATTCCCACCCCCATGCTTCCAGCAGAGATTATTGCCGCGTCCCCAACACCCTGGATGGACACATTTGTAGTTGATAAGGGGACGAAAGCCGGGATACAGCCTGGCATGCCGGTTGTCAGCGAGAAAGGAGTTGTGGGGTATATCCTGAAAACCACGCGTTTTGTTTCAACCGTGATGGTTCTCACCCATTACAATTGCCGCGTTGATGCCATCATCCAGCGGACAAGAAGCCACGGTGTGGTAGGGGGGCTTTTGGAAGGGCAGTGTCGCCTTTTTAATGTCCTTAGAACGGAGGATATTTCTGTTGGAGACCGGGTGGTGACGTCGGGATTTGGAAACCGTTTTCCCCGTGGCCTTCTCATAGGTGTGGTTAAGAAGGTAAAGAAAAAACCTTTTGGACTATTTCAAGAGGCCGAGATAACCCCCAGCGTGGATTTCAACAAGCTGGAAGAGGTCTATATCCTTTTGAAACAACAAACCCCTCTGGTTTTCAAGACTCAATCCCGTCATGAGTAAGGCAAAAGGACCTCATTCTACCGAGAGATCTCTTATATCCATCGGGATCGTGTTTATCCTTGTTTCCATTATCGTTGTAAAATTGATGCCAAACGCGCAGATGCTTCCAGACCTGGCTTTAATTTTAACTATTTATTGTGCCCTTTATTTTCAGGGGGAGGAAGGATTCATCCTGCCGATTTTTGCCGGGGCGTATGTTGGATCCTTCTCAAGTTTTCCCATAGAGTATATGGGCCTTTACGGAATGTTATATTTTGGGGTTCGGTTTATTTCTTCACTTTTTCAGTTGGGATTTGTCGGGTACCCCATCATTCTGTCTTTTGTTCTGGAATTCTTAGTTGGGGCGATTCACGCCTTGGAGATATATTTGAAGCAACCTGATGTGTTTTCGTTTCAAGTCATCGCTAAGATTATCCTTTGGCAGTCTTCTCTGACAGCCCTGTTTCTGTACCCCATTTTTTTTATGTTTGACCGGTTTTCCCAAAGTCCTTCTTCCTATTTTAAACACGCCCTGAAATGACATCATACCGTGAAGGACGGGCAAAGTTCCTTCGAATTCTCCTTCCTGTTGTGATCGTCGCCCTTGTGTTTTTGGGGATTGTTTTACGACTGTGGTACCTTCAGATTTTTCAATACGAGAAATTCCGGCAACTCTCTATTCGCAACAGGATTCGCCTCAAGTCAATACCGGCGATGAGAGGAATGATTTTCGATCGCGATGGGAACCTCCTGGTAGATAACCGGCCGTCCTTTTGTGCTGCTGTTGTCCCGGAGGATGTAAGGGATCGTGAGGCATTGTTTTCATTTCTGGGGAATGTCTTGAAAATGGATGTCAGGGAAATCAAAAAGAGGCTGAAGAAAAAGGCCTATTATGCCTCGTTTCAGCCAAGGATTATCAAGGAAAACTGTGATACCATTACGGTTGCCCGTTTGCAGGCACATTTATCGGAATTTCCGGGTCTTGAAATACTCGTGCGTTCGAGGCGGTATTACAAGTATGGGCCACTTGCCTCGCACGTCTTGGGATATATAGGAGAGATAAGCCAGAAAGAATTGAAAAAAAGGAAGAAAGAGGGGTATCAGGCCGGGGACGATATCGGCAAATATGGAATTGAAAAGACCTTTGAGAAGGTGCTGAGAGGCAAGAAGGGTGGATACCAGGTTGAGGTAGATGCAAATGGACGAGAGATCAAGGTGTTGAGAAAAGTAGAGCCAATTCCCGGTCGTAACATTTATCTTACCCTTTCGCTTCCACTTCAACAGCAACTTGAAAAAATAATGGAAGGAAAGGCCGGAGCTGCTGTGGCAGTTGATCCGAAGACCGGAGAAATTCTGGCCATGGTGAGCCATCCCAATTTTGATCCAAATCTTCTGACCACAAGAATCACGTCGAAACGATGGAAATCTCTGATATCAAACCCCCTGCATCCCCTTGTTGACCGGGCAATTCAGGGAGTTTATCCTCCAGGCTCAACCTTTAAAATCGTGACGGCATCAGCAGGGCTTGAAGAAAAGGTCATCCAGGGGAATACCCTTCTCTACTGCCCAGGCTATTTGAGGTTTGGTAGAAGGCTCTACAGGTGCTGGAAGAAGTCTGGGCATGGCTGGATACCTGTGCACCAGGCTATCGTAGAGTCCTGTGATGTGTTTTTCTATCAGGTTGGCCTAAAGTTAGGGATAAACCGTCTCGCGTTTTATGCGAAGGCATTCGGGCTCGGGCAGAAAACGGGGATCGCGCTGCCGCATGAGAAGCCTGGCCTGATCCCAGATACCTTATGGAAAAAAAGGCAGTTCCATGAACCGTGGTTTAAAGGGGAAACGATTTCTGTATCCATTGGACAGGGGTATGTGTTGGTGACACCCTTGCAGATGGCTATGCTGATGGCATCGGTGGCGAACGGGGGAAAGTTGCTGGTTCCCTTGATTGTAAAGGAGATAAGAGATACCGATAATAAGATCGTCAGGGTATATAAACCTCGGGTCAAGTCACACCTGCCTATATCAGAGAGTGTTCTGGGAATGATTCAGGCGGGATTGTGGGGGGTTGTTAATGAAGAGCATGGCACCGGACACCGGGCGCGGTTGAAGGACATCAATGTGAGCGGAAAGACGGGCACGGCCCAGGTGATTCGCATCAGAAGGGCTAACGTGTCGCGCCATAAGGACAACAAATTCAAGGATCATGCGTGGTTTGTCGCATATGCACCCAGTGAAGCCCCTACTGTGGCCATGAGTGTTCTTGTGGAACACGGAGGGCATGGAGGGGCTACAGCCGCACCGGTAGCGGGAACCTTCTTGCGTTTTTTCTTTGATAGGCCGGAGACATACTGATGTTCAAGATCGACAGAAAGCTTCTAAAAAATTTTGACTGGGGACTGGCAGGGTTGGTTCTCACGATTCTGATTCTGGGCCTGATTAACTTATACAGTGCAACGTACGGTAAGGAGGGAGGTGTAAGCGTCTATTTCACACGCCAGCTTCTTTGGGTGGGTATCGGGTTCGTGGGCCTGGTGATTGCAGTGTGTATCAACGATGAGTTTTATCGTGAAAATGCCGTTATCTTTTATATCATCTCGCTGGTGTTACTAATTCTTGTAGATATCTACGGAATGATTACTTCGGGCGCACAACGATGGATAAGGTTGGGACCGCTTTCTCTACAGCCCTCTGAGTTGGCAAAACTGTCGCTTATTCTTGTACTGGGCCATTATTATGAGGCAAAGAAGTCCATTGAAGTCTTACCGTTTAGGTATGTTATTTTTCCCTTCATTCTCACAATCATTCCCACGGTCCTCGTGGTAAAACAGCCAGATCTCGGAACTGCCCTTTTGCTTCTTTTTATTTTTATCTCTGTCTTGCTCTATGAGGGAATTTCTTTCAAGACATTTGTGGGATTATTTTTAGCGGGACTTGGGGCTATTCCAGTGATGTGGAGATTTCTGAAACCCTATCAAAAGGCCCGCCTTTTGACCTTTATCAATCCGGGCAGGGACCCTCTGGGAGCGGGGTATCATATCATTCAGTCGAAAATTGCAGTGGGCTCAGGCGGCATGTGGGGGAAGGGATTCCTCAAAGGAACCCAGTGTAAATTAGAATTTTTACCCGAACACCATACAGACTTCGTGTTTTCCGTACTTGCCGAGGAATGGGGATTTGTAGGTTCATTTGTTGTTATCGCACTTCTCTTTATCTTGGTGATCTGGGGATTAGAAGTTGCCCGAAATGCCAGAAACAGGTTTGGTGAGGTCGTGGCTGTGGGTATTACCGCCATGTTCTTCTGGCAAATTATTATCAATATCGGGATGGTCATCGGTGTGATGCCGGTTGTCGGAATCCCGCTTCCGTTTTTCAGCTATGGGGGATCGGGAACATTGATCAACCTTTTTGCCATAGGCATATTGATGAGCATCCGGATGCGGCAACGATCCTATCCTTCTTCGTAGGCCAGAAGCTGAAGAAACCCTACCCGTTAAAACGGGATATCGTCGTCCAGCGGAGTTTCGTCAACGAGATCTTCCTGAGCGGAGGGCGTTTCTTCTGGAACCTCCATAACGTCTCCCGGCCTGCCAAGCATCTGAAGATTTTCGGCTATGATTTCCGTTGTCCAGCGTTTGTTCCCGTCTTTGCCTTCCCATGAACGGGTCTGAAGCCTACCCTCAATATAGACTTGTTTGCCTTTGGAAAGGTATTGAGCACATATCTCTCCAAGCCTGCGCCATGCAACAATTCGATGCCATTCTGTTTGCTCGACACGTTCCCCGTCTTTGTTCGTCCACCTTCGGGATGTGGCAATTCTGAAGGTCGCAACAGCCGTTCCATCCGCTGTATAGCGTATTTCCGGGTCTGCGCCCAAATTTCCCACCAAGATAACCTTATTGACTCCAGCCATAATTCCTCCTTTTAAAAAAGTTCAACTACATAAAACAATTTTCACACAAGGCCGCAAAGAATAAAAAAGGTTGTGTCTCCGTATCTTCGTGCAGAAATTTACCAAAAGTATTTATGCACCTTGAATTTAAAAACTTTTCCATTCACGGCTGTTCCTGGCGTTTTGCGCCTTTAATTAGGCCTTACCGGTAGAACCCAGAAGGCCAATTCTATGTTTTACAACCTCTTTCATCGCGGTTCTCGCTGGACCTAAAATCTTCCTGGGGTCAATTTCCTGGGGATGGTTCGCAAGAACCTCTCGAATGGCAGCCACGGTAGCGATTCTTAGGTCCGTATCTGTGTTTACCTTGTTGATCCCGCATGTTACAGCCTCTTGAAGCACTTCATCGCTGACACCCTTGGCCCCCTTGAGCTGCGCGCCAAAACGTTCCGCCTTCTCGACAATGGATTCTGGAACTCCCGATGCCCCATGGAGCACCAGAGGCATTTTTGTCAGCTTCTTAACTTCTTTAAGCCTTTCGTAATCTATTCTTGATTCCCCTTTATACTTGAACGCCCCATGAGAGGTGCCAACGGCCGGCGCCAGGTAATCGACACCGGTTTCAGAAACGAAGGTTACAGCCTGTTGAGGATTAATGAGGGTGGCGTTACGCTCATCAACAGAGACGCTGTCTTCAATCCCCTTCAACGTTCCCAGTTCTGCTTCCACGGAAACTCCCATGGCATGGGCGATGTCCACAATTCTTTTTGTTTGTCGAATATTTTCCTCGAAGGGGAAGGAGGAGGCATCTATCATGACAGAGGTAAAACCGGCCCTCAGCGCGGTCATAATAAGGCTGAAATCCTTACCGTGATCAAGGTGAAGTACCACAGGGATGGAAATCTGACTCGCCAATGCCTGCACCATATTGAACAGCATACTGGCACCTGCGTATTTCACAGCCCCCTCCGAGGCCTCGACGATAACGGGTGCATCCAATTCACTGGCGGCTTCAAGAATGGCCTGAAGCGTTTCCATGTTGTTAAAGTTAAAGGCACCCACGGCATAGTTTTTTTCACTTGCTTTCTGTAAGACATCAATTCCGACTGTAATGGGCATGGGGAACTCCTTTTTGATAAGGTTGAAGGGACAGAATTTGCCAAAATGTTTCAAGGGTGTAGTCCGCGTCCAATTCCGTGCATTGGTAAGCGGCAAATGGGATTCTGGCGGCCCTGGAGGCCTGCTGATCCAGGATGGAATCCCCAACATAGACAGCTTCTTCGGGCTGTAGGCTCAAGGTCTTGAGAACGAGAAGAAGTCCCTCCGGATCGGGTTTCGGATTTGCGACATCCAAGGATGTTACAACACAGTCAAAGAGGGAGGCGAGATCAAAATATTCAAGAACTGCCTGCATACTTGTGCTTCGATTTGTGCAAATGGCAAGTCTTTTATCTTTTTCCTTAAGGATTTTCAGAACCTCCCGTGCCCCGAGAGCCAATTTCATATAGGGAATAAAACGGTGATAGTCTATTGAGAGCCGAAGCCGCTGCGCATCATCGACACGGGGGTCTCCCCTGAAGAGATAGGCCACGGATTCCTCCGCGGTGGCCATGTGGATGTATTGGGTTTGGGTATCACTCACCAAGGGTTTCTTGAAAGCGGAAAGAAGAGCATTGTAAAACTCAATATTGGCCTGCAAAGAATCAAAGAGCACCCCGTCGCAATCGAATATGTAACAGCTAAACATTTAAAGTAACCCGAAGCGCTGGAACATTGATATGGGAAACAAAGGATCTCCCGCAGGACTAGTGTTGCATGAAGCGCTCAATAGGAACCTTTTTATACCCTTTCGGTACTTCAAAAACCTCTTTGGAGATCGCTACAATCTCGACCCGGACAATGCGTTCTACCTCTTCAGTACCATCTATATAACTCGTTATCACCATTGGAACCTTGCCACCCTTGAGTAGATTCTGATATTCCTGGGTGAGTTCAACATCCCGAGACCCCGCCAAGGGAGCTATCACCTCTTCGATCCGAGCCTTTTCTTCTCTTTCCTTGTCAACATCAGCCTCTTTTGCCAGGGGTAGCTTGACCGTAAGCCAGAGTTCCCGGACCCTTTTCCCGTTTGAGAAAACCATATACTGTTCAGAGAAGTATCCAAGAATTTTTTTTGTCTTGCCTGTTTTTTTTATCTTAACCTTCAAGGAGCTTTTTGCGGGGGGGGGCTCCCTGTACTGGGGTTGGGATCTTATCTGATTCACGATGTTCTGAATACGCTTGATAAAGTTCCCAAAGCTGTTGACCGCGTAGATTTTTCTTGAGGGGAGGATATTAATTAATGTGTCTGTACCCATATCTGTGACAAAAATTGCGTTATTCTGATACACCGCAACCTTGTTGCCCTGATAGTATTCAGCCCATTCCTTCAGGGCTTGGGTTCCCCCTTTGCCGGGGATGAGACGATAAGATTGCTTGTGAAGAATAACACCGCAGAGCGCACTGGATGATAAAAAAGCCCAAAAAAGGGTGGCTACGAATATGGCCAGGGTATGTTTCCTTTTCATCGTATGACCTTCACGCCGAATATTTCATCAGTTTGATTGCTGGAATGTATTTTTAACTTAATTTAACAAAAGTTTCAAGGGGCGGGGTGAAAAAAGGGGAACCGAAAAATTTTCCGGCTCCCCTTTTGGTAAGTTGCGGTTTTTTTATGCGGCGTCTAATTCTCTACGTTTTTCCATATCGTAGAGGATACGTTCCCTGGCCTTGTCAATGCCAAGTTCCTTCCGTTTCTTGTCTATGTGCGCAATCATCAACTGCGCCGCCTTGA
>JALTEW010000508.1 GCA_027073795.1 bacterium
TGGGGAGGAATAGAAATAAGGCTTTAGCTCTTTCTCTTTTCGTCTCGGTGGCAATCTTGCTGCCAGGTTGGTAGTTATCAGAACAGAAGCCAAAGGACGTGAAAAGTTGAAAAACAGCCGTTAGTGAGCTACCCCCCCCACTGCAAGCGGCGGGGGATGTAACGACATGGGATTTAAGAGGAAAATGCCGATCCACGATCATGAGGTGATTTCTATCGGTAATAAGTCCCGTGCATATGAGGTATGGAAAAATTTTACAATAAAACGAGCCAGGTGTGAGAACTTTCCCCCCGCTGTTCAGAAAATTTCTTCTTTAAGCGGTGGAACCCCCTCTTCGTCCCAGCCCCTGAGTTGGTAATACTCCGTCAGCATCTTTTCCATCTCCTCTCGGGTAATGGTGTGTTCACCGTTCTTGAGGGTCTCCCGGTAGAAGCGCCGTGGAAGCTTGTCTGATTCCCTTGTAACCCCGCAGCGAATGTTGAAGGTACGTGCCGCGTTGGTTACAGATGTGGCGATTCCCCGCATGCCCTTCTTGGAGAGCATAAGCCCTGTTGCCCCGCGGATGATGTTCGACAGGTCTTCCCATGAAAAGAGGTCCTTGTAGAAACGGCAGAGGATGAGAGTATCAAAAAGGGTAAGAAAATCCTCGTATTCTACAAACATTTCTGCCTTTCCCTCAACCGCATCCGGGGCGATTTTACCGGAAAGTTCCGCCTGGTAGAAGGAAGAACGCATGTGGCATGCGCCGCGGTCGGAGGTGGCATAGGCCAGCCCCATCCCCTTGAGGACCCTTGGCTCGTAGCCGGCTGGCTCCAATCCCTTGACGTGCACGGCGATATCCCGAAGGCCCCATGCCTTGCTCACGGTTCTGATGCCCTCGGCAAGAAGGTTACCGATTCCTTCCCTTCGCGCGATCTTTTCGATAATGGTTGCCACATCCCTTGCGCTTCCGTAGTGATAGGTCTCGGGGATGGCCTTTCTTTTGGATGCCTCGATGGTGAAGGCGGAAAGGTTCCCCGCGGTGACTGTATCGATACCCAGCCTGTCGCAAAGGTCATTCAGGTAGATAATGTCTCCGATGTCGTTGATCATGCAAAGCCCGCCGAAGGCATAGATGGTTTCATATTCCGGTCCAAGGATAGTTAGATCCTTATGGGGGCCCTCTTTTACGGTGGTCATTTTACCGCAAGCCATAAAACAATAGGGGCATGCGTGTGCCTTTATCTCACAGGAGGCCTGGATCCCCTCGGCGCTGATATTTTCCCATCCGGGTAGTGATCCCTGGGACCAGTACTTTGTCGGGAACCCCCCGATGATGTTCATCATTCCCACGAGCATGGGGGTTCCCATGGTTTGATAGGCCTTGACCAGCGGGTTGCCTTTCGCTTTTTTGAGGAGCGTATGCCAAACGCGATCAAGTAAGGCGGGGTCGGAAGGGATTTTTCTGGCCGAGCCATGGAAGACAATACCTTTTACCTTTTTAGATCCCATGACAGCCCCTACTCCGGTGCGACCAGCGGAGCGCCATTTTCCACTGGCAATGGTGGAAAACCGGATTCTGTTTTCCCCCGCCGGGCCAATGACAACCGATCCGGCGTCTGGGTTTCCAACCTGTGCATCCATCATTTTCTCCGCTTCGTAAATATCCTTTCCCCACAGGCTTTTGGCACCGTGGAAGATAACCCCCTGATCGGTAATCTCTAAAAAAACAGGGGCGGGCGAAGCCCCTTTTAGGATGAAGGCATCTGCGCCACAGGCTGCCATGGAAAGGGCAACCTTCCCACCGGAGTAGGATTCTGAGTAAATTCCCGTTTGCGGGGAACGGGTATATACCCCGTACCTGCTGCTTCCATGGACCTTCAGGCCCGTGACAGGGCCGATGGAAAAAATGATGGGATTCTCCGGATCAAAGGGATCACAGGGGGAAGCCTCGGTATGGTCAAGCAACAGATAGGTGCCTATTCCTTTGCCTCCCAGAAGGGTTTCGCAGACCCGATCAGGGATGGTTTGAACCTTAAAGGTGTGAGAGGTCAGATCGATCGAATAAAACCGGTGGTAAAATCCTTCCATGGGGAATCCCTAATTTGTTTTCTTCCTTTCTGCCCTTGTTTGAATGATCTCTCCCAGGATACTGACGGCGATCTCTTCAGGTGTCTCCGACCCAATGGAAAGGCCGATGGGGGCATGAACCCGCTTGAGACGGGAGGGAGGGATTCCCCTCTCCCGAAGGCGCTCAAAAACAAGGGCGTTTTTCTGCCTGCTTCCTACCATGCCGATATAGGCGAGATCATAATCGATGACC
The DNA here is from genome assembly GCA_027073795.1 of bacterium. Taxonomy (GTDB): domain Bacteria; phylum Desulfobacterota; class S145-22; order S145-22; family S145-22; genus S145-22. Next base: position 2,303 of record JALTEW010000508.1, read on the forward strand.
TGGGACAAGACCGACTCATCGTACCGATGACCGCGGGTGGCGACGACGGAAAAGGTATGGCCGTCTAAACGAATAAGGTCGCCAAGGTGTTCAAAGTCCGGGATGCACAACACCCGGGTGGCCTCGGGAAAGCGTTCCTTGCTGGCGAACTCCTCTCTGTCATCAACGATTTCCACCTGGAAGTTGCACAACGCTGCCATCTTGCAAAGGGCCTGGGAAAGATGTCCCCCCCCGAAAATAACCAGGCGGGGGAAAACCTGAAGGGATTCAAAGATATACATATCCCATGAATCTGCAGCCGGGAGATCGATCGCCTCAGGGTCCAGGACACGAATCGTGTGAGATGCGTCTTTCATGGAAATCTGTGCCCAGGCCACGAGGTGGCTTTTCACATCCTCACTCAAGGGGAGAGTGAAGAGGGTGGTTCCGTCGGCTTTGACTGTTCCTTTGGGACCTAATTGAACGGTATGGCTGTTGATCTCAGAACGGCGAATCAGGCGAATGAAACAACAAGGCACGTGGTCCTTCAGGGAACGGGTGATGAATTCGTAAACAGGGATCTCCCCCCGCAAGATGGGTTCCACAAGGACGGTCACGTTCCCTCCGCAGGCCATGTCTGAGGGATCATCCCCTTCTACGAGGGTAAAGGACCGGAGATGTCCGTTTTCGGAGTCGAGGAGATTCCTTGCAATCTTGACGGTCTCCGCCTCGAGTCCCCCACCGCCAATGGTTCCGATAATCGACCCATTCCCTTTCAGGAGAAGATGCGCTCCTTCCCTTCTCGGGACAGACCCCTTTCGGTGCAGGATAGTCACCAGGGATCCATGCTGCCGATTCTTCAGGGTCTGGAGGATTTGATTGTAAATAGACTCCATAAATCTAATTTACCAGAGTCCGGAATGCCCGTCAATTTTTCTGGCGTTGGAGTTCCCCCACTTTTGAAATGATTGCTTGGGAGAGAATCTTTGAATTTGTTTGTCTTGTCCCTTTCCTTTTCCCAAAGAAGATGTATTTGTAAAAATATATTTTCGCACAGAGGCGTGGAGACGCTGAGGTTTTGATTTCGACTTTGAGTTTGGACTGTCAGCTTCAGGCTTTTGCCTAATTCCGTAAATCCTGTTCATCCTGTCAAAAAATCACGTGTCTATCAGAGAAAATCTATCTGTCTGTGCGGCGGGTGAGCCGCACGTAGACAGGTGTCTTAAAACAACCGGATCAGACCTGTTGAAACTCCGATGAGATCAGAAGGATGCGAGCTGACGCCGTGCCTCTTCAAACTCCCTGAGGAGACGGGATTTTGAAACCCCTGTGTCGATGAAATCCCATGGCAGGGTTTCATGGGTGTCCAGGGGGCGGTAAACGAAGAAGTCTGGGTTTAGAGGGGATTCCTTGAAACTTCGGGGCCAGTTGCCCCCATTTTTATGGACGCGTTTCAGGAGGGGGGCAATTCGTCGATCCCCCCGTGAAAGGACGGCCTGGACGTAGGTCCATTTGGGAAGATCAGAAATGGCGTGAACGTTAGGTTCTTTGGAGAGGGTCTTTTTCAGCCAGTTGAGTCTTTTCTTGATCTCTTGAAGATCCATGAGAGGAAACCACTGAAAGGGGGTCCCGGGTTTGGGAACGAAGGGGCTGACAGTGACTGTAATCCTTCCAAGCCGTTTGTTTGTATGACGGTGGGCAAGAATGGTGTGCCGGATTTTCCGGATAAGGGAGAGAATGGCGTGGATGTCGTCCATCGTTTCGCCGGGAAGGCCGATCATAAAATAGAGTTTGATGTTCAGGATATCGTTCCGGCTCAAGGTGTCGACGGCTTGCAGGATCTGCGTTTCTGAAATATCCTTTTTAATAAGGTTCCGGAGCCGCTGGGAGCCTGCTTCCGCCGCCATTGTCACGGTTTTCTGCCCCGATTTCTTGAGGATATCAGATAGCTCCTCCGTTATGCGGTCGATCCTGAGGGATGAGAAGGAGATACGATACCCCATCCCCACGATTTCCCTGCAAAGGGGAATCAGGTCAGGATGATCGGAGACCCCCGTGCCTAATAGCCCGATTGTTTTTTCTTTAGGGCGGGCTTCTTTCAGAAATTTCAGAAGGACTTCAAGGGAACGATTCCGAAAGGGAAGACAGAGATAACCAGCGGCGCAAAACCGGCATCCCCTTGGGCACCCCCGGTTGATTTCGATGATGGCCATGTCTGAGAATTCGCTAGCCTCTTTGGGGAAGGTATAAAAGGTCATGAATCTGTCGATGTCCTTTTCTACCTGCTTTCGAACAGTGTCAGGTGCAGGTGGTAGGGCTAGGCGGGTCCGGAGGGTGCCATTCATATCGTCATAGCTTATCCGGTAGAAGGCTGGGACATAGATGCCATCGATGCTCATCAGGGGAGTGAAATCCCTCTGCTGGATGGTGCCGA
>JALTEW010000509.1 GCA_027073795.1 bacterium
AGGTAATATTCAATTACTCTCAACTTGGGATTTAATAGCCGAGATAAAATAAAGAGCACAAGCCATATGCCATTCTCCCAAAACTGTCAACAATCACTTGATTTTTTATTAAAATCATGTATAATATGCCAACAACTTAAACAAGGTATATATAAAAAGAGGTTTCTACATGGCAATTAATTTAGGAGAAGAGCTTGTAAAATCAAATCTCCTAACGAGAGACCAACTTGAAAAGGCGCTTCAGGCGCTGAAGCAAAATGGCGGGACCCTTCGCTCCACCCTTGTAAAACTTGACTATGTAGACGAAGAAAATCTTCTTCAATTTCTAAGTGAACTCTATCATATTCCCATTATCAAACTAAATGGTATTCAAATCCCAGAAGATGTTCTGAAACTTGTCCCAGAACGCATCGCAAAGAAATATATTGTCCTTCCAGTCGAGCGCCATGGCCCGAGACTTACCATCGCCGTCGCAGACCCGAGCAACCTCATCCTCGCGGAAGAGATTGAATTCATGACGGGGTATAACGTTTCCATGAAACTCTGCTCTGAACTGGAGCTAATCCAGGCCATCAAACGGGCCTATGGGGGGGGAGGAGAAATTGCCGGGAAGGGCGTGACAAATATTGATGCAAAGGACTATACCCTTGATGGCCTCGACGAAAACAATCCCCTCTTTCTCGAAGAAGATCAGGATGCCATTGATGTAGATGATTTTGACACTCTGGTTTCTGGAGCGATCGATAACGTTCAGGTCGTTGATGAGGGAGGTGAAGAAGGAGGCGCTGTAGATCTTACCAATGAAATTGATGCTCCGATCATCAAACTGGTCAATGGAATTCTCATCAAAGCCATCAAGGAAGAGGCGAGCGACATCCATTTTGAACCCTATGAAAGGCAGTTTCGTGTCCGCTACCGAATCGATGGCGTCTTAAGAAAAGCAATGGGATTGCCGATAAAGATAAAAAACGCGATTATTTCGAGACTGAAGATTATGGCCCAGTTAGATATTGCCGAACGCCGGTTGCCCCAGGATGGAAGGATAAAGCTCAGGCTGGGAAGAGCTAAGGAGGTGGATTTCCGGGTTTCAACTATTCCAACCCTCTATGGTGAAAAGGTCGTTCTCCGTCTTCTGGACAAATCCTCTCTTCAACTTGACATGACCAAACTGGGATTTGAAGAAGACGATCTGAAACTCTTCCACAACGCCATTCATCAACCAGTCGGTATGGTCCTCGTCACCGGCCCTACGGGGAGCGGGAAAACTACCACATTGTATTCTGCACTCATTGACCTCAATAAGGAAACCGATAATATTATGACGGCGGAGGACCCGGTTGAATACAATTTCGCCGGGATCAATCAGGTCCAGATGCATGAGGAAATCGGCCTGACTTTCGCATCCGCGCTGAGATCTTTCCTCCGGCAGGACCCCGATATCATCATGGTCGGCGAAATCAGGGATTTTGAAACGGCGCAAATCGCCATTCAGGCCGCCCTGACGGGTCACCTGGTGCTGTCAACCCTCCACACGAACGATGCCCCCAGCGCCATTACCCGACTTATCGATATGGGTATCGAACCCTTTCTCATTACCTCTTCCGTTATCCTCGTTCAGGCCCAGCGTCTGATGCGAAGGATCTGCGAACACTGTAAGGAACCAATTGAAATCCCGGAAGAGGCCCTCATCGACGCGGGGATACCCAAAGACAAGATTGGCACTTTCACCTGTTATAAAGGAAAGGGGTGCCCCTATTGCAACCATACTGGATACAAGGGCAGAATCTCTGTCTTTGAAATCATGCCGTATTTTGAAGAACTCAAATCACTGACCCTGAAAAGGGCCTCAGGCTTCGAACTGAAAAAACGGGCCACAGAACTGGGAATGAGAACGCTGAGGCAAAATGCCCTCCTCAAGGTCATGAACGGCATATCAACCCTTGAGGAGGCCTTGAGGGTCACAGTAGAAGATTGATAAAAGGAGAAAACACAAGCCATGTTTGATCTTAAAGAGTTGTTGGTTGAAATGTTTGACAGAGGCGCCACAGACCTTCACATCACCACAGGATCCCCCCCGCAACTTAGAATTGATGGACAACTCGCCCCCATGGACACCGCGCCCCTGACCGCCGCCGACACACGCCGGCTGTGCTACAGCGTTCTCACTGAATCGCAGCGGAAACGGTTTGAAGAGGAAAACGAGCTGGATTTCTCCTTCGGCATCAAAAACCTCAGCCGCTTCAGAGGAAATATCTTCAATCAGCGTGGCGCCGTAGCCGGGGCCTTCCGAACCATCCCATATAAAATCCTGACCTTTCGCGAGCTGGGCCTTCCCCCTGTCGTGGAAAATCTGATCCACAAACCGAAAGGGCTTATCCTTGTCACCGGCCCTACGGGGAGCGGAAAATCCACTACTCTGGCCTCTATGATCGATCGGCTCAATGAAGAGCGTCACGCCCATATCATTACCATTGAGGACCCCATTGAATACCTGCATCGTCACAAAAACTGTCTCGTCAATCAGCGGGAGGTCAACTCTGACACAAAGGGATTTGCGCAAGCCCTGAAACATGTTCTTCGACAGGACCCCGATATCATCCTTATCGGCGAGATGCGCGACCTGGAAACCATCGAAGCCGCCCTTGTCATCGCCGAGACGGGGCATCTTACCTTCGCCACACTCCACACAAACTCTGCCGTAGAAACCATAAACCGGATTATCGATGTCTTCCCCCCCTATCAACAGCCCCAAATCCGCGCCCAACTCTCCTTCGTCCTTGAGGGAGTCATCACCCAACAGTTGATTCCGAAGGCAAGTGGAAGCGGAAGATGCCTCGGAACCGAGGTCATGATACCCAATCCCGCCATCCGAAACCTCATCCGCGAAGACAAAATACACCAGATTTACTCCCAGATGCAAATCGGACAAACGAAGTATGGCATGCAGACCATGAACCAGTCACTCTTCGACCTCTTCCAGAAAGGCATCATCAGTCTTAAAGAAGCCCTGTCAAGAAGTCTCAACGTTGATGAGCTGAAACAGATGATGGGGATGGGAGGGAAACCACAACGTGGCCTAAAGCGTTAAGGAGGATACCGTGCCAAGGTTTAAATGGGAAGGAAGAGTGGTTGATGGAAGAGCGCAGTCCGGCACCATGGAAGCCATGAGTGAAACCATCGTCAGGGCGCAGTTACGACAACAGCGCATTATCCCAACCAAGATAAACAAGGTCAGGGAGAAAAAACAGATCGTAATCTTCAAGCCCAAGGTCAAGGCTAAAACACTGGCCATCTTTACCCGACAGCTTGCCACAATGATCGACGCGGGGCTTCCTCTGGTTCAATCCCTGGATATCTTGGCCGAGCAGGAAGAAAACATCACCTTCAAGGGGCTTCTTAACCAGGTCAAAGAGGATGTAGAGTCAGGAATGACCTTTGCCGCTGCGTTAAAAAAACACCCCAAGACATTCAGCGACCTCTACACCAACATGGTGATCGCTGGAGAAGAAGCAGGAACGCTGGATGTTATCCTGAACCGCCTGGCCACCTTCATTGAAAAGGCCGAGGCCCTCAGGCGAAAGGTCAAATCGGCCTTGATGTATCCGGCTATTGTCACCTTCGTGGCGGTTGTCGTGGTAGGAATTCTCATGGTCTTTGTCATTCCTACCTTTGAAAAAATGTTTCGCGAAGCGGGGCAACAGCTCCCCGGCCTCACCCAACTGGTCGTGGATGCCAGCAGGTTTACGCGAACTCACATCCTTTATGTTCTTGGGGCCCTAGTACTTCTGATTTTTCTCATCCGTTACATTCGACGCACAGACCAGGGAAAGAAGGCTATTGACAGCTTCCTGCTCAAACTACCTGTCTTCGGCATCCTGCTCAGAAAGGTGGCTGTCGCCCGTTTTACCCGGACCCTGAGCACCCTGATGACCAGCGGAGTCCCCATCCTGGACGGTCTTCAGATCGTGGCTAAAACCTCAGGGAACAAGGTTATCGAAGAAGCCGTCATGGAGGCACGCGAGAACATCAGCTCTGGAGAAAACATTGCGGAACCCCTCGCGCGCAGCAAGGTCTTCCCACCCATGGTCACCCGGATGATCTCGGTAGGTGAAAACACAGGTGCGCTGGATCAAATGCTTAATAAAATTGCTGACTTTTATGAAGATGAGGTGGACACGGCAGTGGCAGGCTTGACCTCCATGCTGGAGCCACTCATGATCGTATTTCTGGGGGGAATCGTCGGGACCATCGTCATCGCCATGTATCTGCCTATCTTTAATATGGCAAATGCCATCGGATAAGACAACGCCCAAAAAACCATTAAACGGGCTTTCCTCACCCACTCACAAAAGCCTCTCTGTTCTCAGCTTCGGAAGACTTTTCATTACCTCTCTCATCCTGGGAAGTTCCCTTTTTATCCCGGAACATGGAAAAAATATCCTTCAGATCCCTTCAAATCCCCAGCTCTACGTCCTGATTTCCATCGTTTATTTTTACTCTCTTGTCTGTCTTGTCCTTATAAAACCCCTCAAGAACTCCCAGTGGTTTATCTTCTCTCAAATTCTTGCGGACACCCTGTTCATCACGGCCTTTGTTTATATCAGCGGAGGGGTTGAAAGCATCTTTATCTTTCTCTATTTCTTCTCTGTCATTGCCGGCGCCTTATTCCTTGACCGGTTCAAGCTTTTTCTCATTGTAGTCTTTAC
>JALTEW010000510.1 GCA_027073795.1 bacterium
ATTTTACCCGGGGCGTGCGACAGTGGAGATAACATTCATGCTGAAAGAAGTTCAAATGACGCCAGGTCTTCTCCACGGTGTCGTAGGCCTTGTACTCCCCTTCGTATCCAGGATCATCTATCTTAAATACACTGCCCCTTTTAAAGTCTATGTAAATGTCAAGCCGCTTTTTTTTGGGATCAAATTCAATGTCTCTTATATACCAGGGTTCCTCTATGGATAGGGCCTTCTCAAATACCTTGTCCATCATGTCTATTCCTCCTCTGATGTTTTTCTAATCTCCTTCCTTTTTCTACACCAGAAGTCCCTACCTTAAAACCCTTACCCACTTAAATCGGGATAGAACCACTCACCACTCAAGTCAAATGAAGCAAGGCTTCCAATCTGGTAAGAACCACGAATAGGAGTCTTCGGCATCAACTGTGAAAGAAGCCTGATCCTTTCCCATGGATCTTCATTGAGATTCCGAACCTCTACAACAAAACCCTGACTGCCTACCGTAGCAACAGCATCATAACCTACCTGATCCATAATATGAGCTATTGGGACAATCATATCAGTTCTCATCATATAGCCCCATAGGCTTTGCTGGCCGTCCCTTATGGTCTGATCCACAAAATGTATTTTCCCCATCTAACTTTTTAATCCTCCGTTTTTTCTCTTCCCCCCATAGTTTGAACCACTCTTTAGATTTTACTGGTTCCTATGTGAAAAATTGAGCCCTCAAAATTATGTTGTTTCCAGAGGAGGCTTTTTCCCCCTGAATGGCTTCAAAAGATAATCATCCCGTGTAAGCTTCTTCTCCATTCCTTCCAGAATCTTGGGTGCGGTTTCAACATAAAGTAGAGACAAGGCTACAATAACAAGGCCAGCGACACATGCCATCCACATAGGGGCGTACAGGTTGAATTTATCTGCCAGAGATCCACCAATCCCAGGCATTACCCCTGCCCCTAAAATTTCGCCTACGGCAGTAGGAATTCCCACTGCGGTGGCAGCGTATTGATAAGGGACGCTTTCAATGGGCAATGACCCAAGATAGAGAGGGAAATGACCAATCCCAAAGAAACCCCAAAAGAAGTAAAAAATAGAAAAGATGATCGGGGAAGTCCCAGTCGGCATCAATATGATCAAAAGTGCTGAAAGGAAACACAGAAATCCGCTAAGTATCATAGCCTTCTTGCGTCCTATCCGGTCAGAAATAGCACCCATAACAGGAGCCCCAAAAAATCCCCCAAGGCCAACAGCAGACATAATGAGGCCCATTTTGTTCATACCGATATGATGCACTTTAGTAAGCCAAAGAGGAGAAAATCCAGTTGAGATCCAAAGCCATGCCATAACAGGAACGCTTACCAAAACCGAGATGAGAACATTTTTGTATTTAAGCACATCTACCATTCTGACCTTTTCCCCGTATTGATCAAGAACCTCCCTCTTTTGGCCATCTTTTCGTTTCTGTATGGTATCGACCATAGATGGGGTCTCTCGCATTATAAATGCTAGGATTATGGCAAATATCGCACAAGGAATGGAGATAAGATAGAATACCATCCGCCAGGACTTGAAATAGCCGAGCAACCAAACTGCAATTAAAGGACCAAGCCCTACTCCAATGAGCATAAAGCCACCCGGCATGGAGCCTAACAATTTCCCTCTCTTCTCAGGGGGTGCCTCCTCGGATATAGTTGCATTCATAGGACCCCAGGGCCCCCCCTCAAAAAAGCCAAGGAGTCCTCTTACCGTCATTAACTGGACAAATGTAGACAGCAATCCTGTTACCCACGAAAAAACAGAGGCTATAATGCTGCATGCCACAATCACCGGACGACGACCGTAATGATCCCCTATGCCTGCCCACAATACGGTACCAAATGCCCATATAAAACCTGTGATGGATATAATGGCACCTACCTGTGTATAAGTCAGCTTGAGGTCTGATTGAATGGCTGGCATGATAATAGCAATTACAATTCGCTGAATTGCTACAAAACCCCAAATTAGAAAGAAAAAAAGTGTGATTTTCTGATAATATTTCATTTTTTGCTCCTTCTATTCTTGAAGGTTGAAAGCAAATAAACTTATACCAACAAATTTTCTAATACTTAAAACCCTTTCATTTTAACCACCCCCCTTAGAAATCTCTTTATAACCTCTTCTTTTCTTCCATAGCTCTTTTTTCAATCCTATCAGAGATGTCCTTCATATCACCCAAGATGATGCAATGTGTGGGGCAGGCAAGGGCGCATGCGGGTTCTTCATTGTTCTTAAGCCTTTCAATACACATGTCGCACTTTACGGCAATTTCCCTATCCTCATCGAACTGCATGGCGCCAAAGGGACAGGCCTCTACGCAGGCCTTGCACCCAATACAGAGGTCGTTATCTATAAGAACAATACCTTGATTGTTTCTTGAAATAGCCTCCACAGGACAGGCATTTTTGCATGGTGCATCTGCGCAATGATGACAATAGATCGGGATAAAGTCAGGGGCTTTCTCAATGACTTTTACCAGCCTAGGGCCTACACCAAGTCCATGTTCTTGCTTGCAGGCGATTTCACAGGAATGACAACCTATGCAATCACTTTTAAAGAATATCAACGAGATTTTCCCCATTATATCTTCCTCCTATTATTAAGGGCTTTTCGTTTCCATCAAATCCAGCGCCACATACGCGAAAAATAGTTTCATGTTTCAATTACCTTTGGCCCACTTTCCACGGACACAGCGCACATGGTACATGTTACGTTTGTAATAACTAAGGATATAGGCGCCATCAAACATAATGATCCAGGCACTGTTTGTGCCCTCCTCAAAGGTGGTGCGGGTCCAGTACGACAAGGTGTCCCGGAAAGGAATATCTGAGCGCATCTCAGGGCGGTATCTGGTTCTATCTAAGAGCGTTTCAAATTCCTCTACGCTGGGTAGGCGCCAATCCCTTGTGCCACCGATAGAAAGCATTTTTGCATACTCCATGGCTTTATCCCATGTCATTTTTCCTGGTGAGTTGCGTTGCCATTCAAGGCCAGTCTTAGGGTCAACCCAAGTAAGTGCAACGCTCAATTCAACACCTTTTTCATCAACACCACCGGGGGTTTATTTCTCCACAGGATAGATCTTACACAAGCAGGCCCGCAGATTGGTCGCCCCGATAGCCGGATCCATGGTGTCGTGGGCGTTATCTGTCAGAAGGTTAATATTTGATATATCCCACCCATGCCCGGGATCTTTTATCTCAGGATACCACCAGCCATGTTCGGCTACGACGACCCGGGGGTCAATCCCATCATTCAGCTTTGCACGCTCTTTTGCCCGCCCCCTTGGGGACTCGATCCAGACCCAGTCTCCCTCCTCAATCCCGTGTTTTTTTGCTGTTTCCGGGTGAATTTCCACGATGGGATCAGGTCTTATCTCCCTCAGCCAGGGAATGTTCCGATTCGCGGAGTGGAAAAAGGTCGGAGTACGCAACCCCGCATTCAGGATATAGGGGTACTCATCCAAAAGATCCGGCCTGGAGGCGGGGCTCTCCGGGATCTCGGTGTATTTCGGAAGGGGATCATATCCCCATTTCTCCAGGGTGGTGGAATAAAGCTCGACCTTTTTTGTGGGTGTGGAAAACCCCCTTTCTTTGTATTTGTAGTATACCATTTCGCCCTGGAGGTATCCCTTCTCCTTGAACTGTTCCCATGTCAGACCGGTTGGTTCCAGGAGATAATCCAGGGCGTCCTCAATGGTGTCCCACCATTCCTGCCCCATTCTTTTACCCAGCTCCATAAATATCTTGTGGTCCTGCCAGCACTCCCCTATCTCAACACACTTCTGCCGTGCCAGGACAAAACCGTGCCGTTTCCAGTTGTCGGCCACATGGTTTTGTTCCAGCCATGTCGCAGCAGGCAGAAAGATGTCCGCAAGTTCTGCTGTCGGCGTGAGGAAAAAGTCTGCCACGGCCAAAAACTCAAGCTTTTTCAGGGCCTCGTAGGCCTCTCTCGCGTTGGCCCGTGTCATCACAGGGTTTGTTCCCACAAGCAGTCCCGCCTTAAGCTGATAAGGTTTCCCTGTTAAGATGGATTCCCAGGCAACCTTGGGGGTGATAAAGGCAACCCTGGCTCCCAGCTTGTATCGGTCGCCTCCCAGCCTCTTGGCGCGCGCCTCCTTGGAAAGTTCGCGGTGCCGGGAGAACTCGGCAACGGTCCGCGTGGGCGGGTTTACGTAGAGAACATTGCCTCCCGGTGCATCAAGGTTTCCGGTGGCTGCCATGAGCCCCGTCAAGGCACGGGTGCAATCGGCACAGTTATTGGTCTGCTCCGTCGGGACACCCCAATGGATACAGGCCGGTTTTGTGGTGGCATACATTCTTGCCGCTTCTCGGATCAGCTCCTTGTCAATCCAGGTAATCTCTTGAACCTTTTCGGGGGGATAATCCCTGACCCTTTCCTTAAAGGCATCCCACCCATGGATATAGTTTTCCGTAAACTCCTTGTCATAGAGCTCTTCTTCAATCATCACGTGATGGAACCCCATGGCCAAAGCGGCGTCCGTGCCGGGGCGGATCTGGAGCCATAAATCCGCTTTCTTGGCAAGAAACCCTTTCCTCGGATCTATAACAATCAGCTTGGCACCGTTTTTATAGGCCTTCCAAAAATCTACCCCCTTGTATTCGTCCGGGTTGGTCCACTGGGGATTACACCCCCACATAACGA
>JALTEW010000511.1 GCA_027073795.1 bacterium
CGAATCAAGGTACACCCCTTATTGGCAAGGGTCTGAGCCAGCAGGGTCTCGTTGGTGGCATCCCGCCAGCTCTTCAGCCAGACAACCGTGTTAACTTTGCGGGGATCAAATTTAACCCCAGCTTCCTCAAGACCTTTTTTAAGACCGATGGTAAAGGCGTTAATACCCCTGATCGGTTCAGGAATAGGCTGCGTCGCCACGGTTCCCACGTTTTTATACCCCATCAACCCCGCCATATATCCGGCCAGATATTCCGCCTGATACATACGAACAAAGTAGTTCCCCATATTTTTGCTCATTTTATATCCAGAACAGTGCTCAAAGATGACGTTGGGAAAATCCTTCGCCACGTTTAGACAGGGATCCATATGTTCGAAGGTTGTAGCAAAAATCATGTTATAGCCCGCCCGGGCATACCCACGGATGACCTGCTCCGCGTTGGCGGCCAAGACCTTTTCCGTGTAAGATACCTCTATCTTATCTCCCATAACCTTCTTCAAGTACTGGATGCCACGGTAGTGAGCTGTCGTCCAACCCATGTCGTCAATCGTCCATAACAGGGCAAAGGCGACTTTAAACTTTTTCTTAGCCCATACCTTACCCACCGGGGCCAAAATTAACCCAAACATGAATACGGCAGTTAAAACAACAGCAACTCCCCTTCTACCTCTGCTTTCTACCATAAATATCTCCCCCTTTTTTGCAAAAATCTAACAGGATTCAAAAATGTTGTCAATTAACTCTGAAAGCAAGCTCTAAAAATATTTTTGGTTCATCCGGAATTTGCGTGCCTAAAGGGGTAAGAAAGGGTTTAAAGGAAGGGGACAATCAGGCATCATCCATCGCAATACCCACAAAGCAAGGAGAAAATCCATCCTGTCCACGATGGCATCGGCAAGGGTTGGGTCTTCAAAGCGGGTGTGCCAATTAGACACAGGTAATTGGGTGGTGAGGATGGTTGAAACATTTCTGGATGATTGGATAAAAAGGGCAACGGTTTCAAAAGTGACCCTGCTCATGAAGTTTGCGAAGACCTTGAAAAAGCACAAAAGAGGCATCCTTGCCTATTACGATTATCCTATTTCAACTGGCCCTCTTGAAGGAACCAACAACAAGATCAAAACCATGAAACGCCAGGCCTATGGATTCAGAGATAAGGATTTCTTTAAACTCAAAATCATGACTGTTCATCACGCCAGGTACGCTTTAGTCGGCTAAGCCGTTTAAGGTGCGCCACCAGCATGGCAATGCCTTCCTCGGTGTTGGCAAAAGTTCTTTGGTCCCCTTCAGGTCTGATGTAAACCTAGAGATCTTTTTTGGAGACATCGATGCCAACGAAAAGCTCTCTTTTGGTATCAGTCATGATGTATTTTCCTCCTTCCCAGCCTTGCAAAATACGGGCTCATTTCAGGCCCAAGCAACTGTTCGGGTTAAAGGGGAAAAGGGGTGTGACAACCCATGCTTAGCCACGAGTTTTACACTCAAGGGCAAATCGGTCTATCACACCCATACCAAAAACTCCTTCTTTAAGGTTAATAACACATGGGTTAACATACAAGGACAAAAGGAAAGTTTTAAAGGATCTTTCTTTGAGCTTTCAGCTTGAGGCTTCGAGCTTTTTACTCTCAGTTCTCAACACTCAGTCCTACAGTCCTACTTTCCCCTTCTACCCAATAACCTTCCCTCAAGGATGGGCCTTGATAGGGCGTGTAACAACGATAAGGACCAGAATTGTCGCCACAACGAGCACTGACACGAAGGCCATCAAGATAAACACTGCCTGGATCGACCAATCCATCTTGATCCACCCAATGAGTTGAACTGCCAAGGCTCCTACCCCAAACTTCAAGACAAACTTAACCCCATACCCCGAATGGCGGAGCCGATCCGGGGTATACCGTGCGATCAGGGTGTTTTCAATAGGCTGAAGCCCCATGAGGAAAAAGGCATAGAAAATGGAAACGGCGATTAAAGGAATATCGGTGAAAAAGGCCATTCCCAAGGCGCCAAAAAAGGTGAGCCCGTTGAACACGATATAGCCCCATCGCAAATCCGCGTGGTCCGCGATAATACCCCCGAGATAAAGGCCAAAAATCCCGATCAAAAAAACCAACGAGGTTAAAAGGGTAGCCGACACATTGTGGGATTGAAGAAAACCCACCATATTCGCCAATGTTTTCAGAAGAGCGGGATTGCGAAGCTCAAAGAGGGAAGGCAATGTCACCGTCAACCCCCGGAAGGCAATCCCCCCCAGAATCATGGCGACACAAAGAATGAGAAAGGCCTTTAGCATCTCCTCTCCATTCGATTTTTTCGCACCCATCTCCCTCTCTGGCTCAGCAACCTCCAAAAAAAAGAGCAGGGCGCAACCCATAAGGTTGAAGATTCCAAGAAATAGATATGCCACTTTTGGTCCCCACTTCCAGTTGATGAATCCCGTGATCAGCGGCGCGAAGGCAAAACCCAAGTTTCCCGCCACCCCGTTGATGCCTAATCCTTTGCCAATCTGCCTGACCCCTTTAGAAACCATACCAATTCCAGCGGGGTGATAAATCCCTGAAAAGATGCCAATACCCGCAAGAAAAAAAGAAAAATCTAAAGTGGATTTGATTGAAAACGCGGCCAACAACGAACAAACGCCCGTCCCGAAAAAAAAGGTTGCAAGAAGTTTTTTCGCACCTAACTTATCGGTTATGATCCCCCATGGTAGGGCAGAAATACCATAAAAAAGATACATCAGAAACGAAAGCCTCACAACATGGCTGAAATTGAGATGATAATAAGCCGTCAGGGGAATGATGAGAGCGGGAAAAACCATCATGTTGAAATGGCACATGAAATGGCCAAAACTCGTCACAATTAGAATGCGGCGTTCATTCAAATTCATCATGTAACTCTTTTGTATAAAGCTTTTATCCGAAAGTAAAGTAATTTACTTCCCTGAATTCTATTTCAAAAGCCTCTTTTGAAAAATGGAAGCCCTCAAAGAAGAAATCCGAGTCTTCCGAATAACGGTGAGTGTAGTAAAATCTCGACAAGCAAGTCCCACCGCTTAACTAGAAAAGTTTGTTCTGGGCTAACAAAAATATCTGAGCTTGAAGGGGATAAAGCTTTTTCTTAAAATAACTTCATTTCATCCGCTGTTGCCTTCCTAATATGGGCCTCAAACTCTTAAGCGCCTTGCACCTGGTCTCCTTTCTGCCTATAATAGTTGGACACATAAGGGGAGATAAATTAGAGTAGAAAGTGAAGGGTGGAGAGAGAGCCAAAGCTGAGGAAGAGATTTAACGCATTAAGCAATCAACTGCTTCTTTTGTCAAGAGGAAAGATTTATCCCGTTAAATGTCCGCGGAAATTTTGCCCATATCCGATTTTCCAAAATTTCTTCTTGATGTGTATAAGCAATATATAGAAAAAGAAGCCTCAGTTGGAGCGGACCCTATTTAACTGGGATTTGAACATCCCTCTTGAAATTTCAAGTCATTTCTCTCACCTCCTTAAGTTTGTAGTCACGATTGTTTTTAAGCATCGACCAGATCACCCGGACAAGATGCCGACCTAAGGCACGAACCGCTTGATTATGCGTTTTCCCTTCAGCACGTTTCTTATCGTAATATGCCCTCGATTCAGGAACACATCCTATATGGCGTGCTACTGCTGTCATCATTGCCGCCTTGGCGCGCCGGTTCACCTGACGAGGAGTCTTTGTCCGGTGCATCTGACCTGACTGGTGGGTCAACGGACTCATTCCAAGATATAAGGCCAATCCTGATTCTCTCGTGAAACGCTCTAACGTTCCAATCTCCCCTGCCAATTCAGCAACCGAGGTATTCCCAAACCCGGGGATACTTGATAGACGTTGGGCCATCTGCAACGCCTCTGCCAACGCTTCCATCGCCTTGTCCAAGGCATGGATCTGACTTAATAGCTCAAGGAGCCTCCTTGCATCTTGAATGATCATGGGACCTACATAGTCTGTTTCACCAGAAAAGCTCGCCTTCCCCTGCCACTCACGGATGACCCCCGCATACTTATGTCCAATCCCATGAAGCTTAAGGAGCGTGGCGTGCCTCAACCGGGCAAGTTGACTTAGATCATCTCGGCATGTGATGAACTGAAGAAACCAGAGATTACTTACGCTATTAGTGATACCAAGCAACTCGGGACAAACAGCCTGAAGATCCGATTGTATCCGGTTGGCTATCCTGACCTTTTCATTCACCAACTGGCGACGCCGGCGACTTAATCGCTTCAGCTTTTCGTTTACAGGGGATACAGGTATGACCCTCTGAAGCACATCCCGGGCCAGGGGTAAATGCTCCTTTAGGTGAAACAGCTCAAGGATCTTACGGGTGTCTATCAAATCTGTCTTGGCCGCTCCGGGAAACACCTCCTTGAACCGAGCTAACTTCAGATTGTTCACGTTGTACAACGTATAACCTTTCTCCTGTATCAACCTGTCCAACGGACGGGCATACCCATTGTACCCCTCCATCGCTACGGCTACCGGTAACGCCAATTCCTCTTTATAACTGTCCACCCGATGAAAGAAATCCTGAAATCCAAATTCAGTGTGATACATGTCAAACTCGTCCAGAATCTTACCTTGAGGATCAGCAATTCCTACGTGGATCTGGGGAACCATTATTGTAACCTCCTTTCTAAGTTGTTTGAT
>JALTEW010000512.1 GCA_027073795.1 bacterium
GGCCATAATGTTTCCACCAAAGGCTGGACGGGTCTGACGCAGCAGTTTGGTCTCGGGATCAATATCCAGGCCGGTACAGTCCGCTGTCAGCCCTGTGTAGATCGTGGTTGCCACGTTCCCCGCAAAATCTCTGCCCTGTGTTGTGGCGCCGTAAATGACAATCTCCGGTTTGTATTTTCGAATCAAATTGATGGCGCCTTTTGCATAGGGTTCCGTCCGATATTTTTCAAGCACGGGGTCATCGATATAATAAACTTTTTCAGCACCATAGGCGATGGCCTCTTTGGCGAAATCTTCCACATTATGACCCATCAGCATCCCACAGAGATGGCAGCCAATATCATCCGCCAGTTTACGTCCCACACCCAGAAGCTCAAAAGAGACATTGGCAATCTTGCCCCGCTCATGCTCTATAAAGACCCAGACATCCTTGTAATCCGCCAGGTCTTCCTGGACATATTTTTCATCCTTTTTCAGGACGATCGCCCCAACGGGACAAGCCTCAACACACGCACCACAAAAGGTACATTTGTCCCCAATAACAGCAACATCATTCTCAAGCGTAACAGCACCAAAGGGGCAGGTCTCAACACAAGTTCCGCACCCCGTACATTCATCCGTTAAAACCTTTATTTCAGCCATGACTGTTCTCCTTTTTCCATACGTCCTTACTTAATAATTTTTAAATCCATGAGTTTATCTACAAGGGTTGAAACAACCTCGGGAATGTCACCTTCCAATATCTCACCACCGGCTCTGACTTCGGGTGAGAAAACCCTCACAACCTCGGTGGGGGAACCCTTTAGACCCAGTCTTTCCTTGTCTACGGGGAGATCGTCCGCTGTCCATGTGGGAATATCCAGTTTCGCGGCTTTTTTAATTCCGAACAGTGAAGGAAGTCTTGGCTCGTTAATATCCTTGACCACGGTAATCAGGGCAGGAAGACTTGCTTCAACAACCTCCTTGCCATCCTCTAAAAGCCTTTCCGCCTTGATCTTCTTATTATCTGGGTCAATTTCCACAACTTTATCGACATAGGTTAACTGGGGGATATTGAGCTGCGTGGCAATTCCGGGGCCAACCTGAGCTGTGTCTCCGTCAATAGCCTGCTTGCCACAAATAACCAGGTCAAAATCCCCAATCTTCTTAATAGCTCCTGCCAGGGTATACGCTGTCGCCCATGTATCAGCGCCTGCAAAGGCCCTGTCTGAAACAAGATAGACATAATCTGCTCCCACGGCATAGGCATTCTTTAAAACCTCTTTCGCCTGGGGAGGTCCCATTGAGATAACATGAACTTCACCACCATATTTTTCTTTTGTCAGCAATCCTTCCTCAACAGCAAATTCATCGAACGGGTTGGTAATACTTTCCACACCTTCCCTTACCAGTGTCTTTGTTTCAGGGTCAATCTTGACCTCTGTGGTGTCTGGCACCTGTTTAACACACACTACGATCTTCACAGCCAGTCCTCCTTTATTTATTTTACTTTGATTAGGTTAAATTTTAGCGTCCCTTAAATACGGGCTTTCGCTTCTCAAGGAATGCCTTCATTCCCTCCTTTTTATCCTCCGTGGCGCAACACATTCCAAAGCTTCTGGACTCCAGGACACACCCGTCGTCAAGCGGGATATCGTACCCCACATCCACAAGGCCCTTGGCTATGGAAAGCGCAACGGGACCATTCTTCGCGATCTGCATGGCTACTTCCTTCACCGCATCCATGAGCTGGTCAGGTGGGACGACCTTGTTGACCATCCCGATCTCATAGGCCTCGCTCGCTGAAATCATCTTTCCGGTAAGAATCAATTCCTTCGCGCGCCCCTTGCCAAGAAGGCGGGGGAGCCGTTGCGTCCCGCCAAAACCAGGGAAAATTCCCAATGTCACCTCGGGCACACCGAATTTGGCATTCTCTGAGGCATAGGCGAAGTCACACGCCAGGGCAAGCTCTGACCCGCCCCCAAGGGCGTATCCGTTGACCGCGGCGATGACCGGTTTTTTAAGGTCCTGAACCTTCTTGAACACCAGCTGACCGTAACGGGAAAAGTTTGTTCCTTCCAGCGGAGACATCTCACTCATTTCAGCAATATCCGCACCAGCGACGAAGGCCTTTTCGCCAGCCCCGGTAATGATCACGACGTGAATCTCCTCGTCTTCATTCACCCTGTCTAATGTCTGATCCAGAGATGAAAGGACCTCTGAATTCAGGGCGTTCAGGGCCTTAGGACGGTTAATGGTGATGGTTGCTAATGGCGGTGTTTTTTCTAACAAGACAAGTTCTTCTGACATACGGGCCACCTCCTTTAAAGTTTTTCAATAATCATGGCCATTCCCTGGCCGCCACCGATGCACATAGTCGCCAGTCCTGTCTTCAGGTTTTGGCGCATCATCTCGTACAGAAGCGTGACAACGACCCGTGTGCCTGTGCATCCAATCGGATGCCCCAGGGAAATTCCACTTCCATTTACATTGGTGTTATCCAGGCTAAGCCCAAGTTCCCGTATACAGGCAATCGCCTGCGATGCAAAGGCCTCGTTGAGTTCAATCAGATCGATATCGGAAATCTTCATCCTCGCAATATCCAGAACCTTTCTTACCGCGGGAATGGGCCCCAACCCCATGTAAGCGGGGTCCACCGCCCCGGAGGCGTAGGCCACGATTTTAGCCAAAGGCTTGATTCCCATTTCCTTTGCTTTTTCCTCGGACATGACAAGAACGGCCGCCGCTGCATCGTTGATCCCGGAGGCGTTTCCTGCTGTTACTGTTCCGCCTTTCTTGAAGACGGTGGGCAATTTCGCCATTTTTTCCAGAGATGTATCCATTGGCCGTTCATCCGTATCAAAGATAATTGGGTCACCCTTTCTTTGAGGAACCTCCACGGGGACAATCTCTTCCGCAAATTTCCCATCGGTGATGGCCTTTCTGGCCCGCTGGTGACTCATCAACCCCAATTTATCCTGCTCCTCGCGGGAAATCTGGTATGTCTCCGCAATGTTTTCAGCCGTCAGCCCCATGTGGTAGCCGTAAAAAATCTCCCATAACCCATCGTGAACCATCAGGTCCAGCATTTCGGTGTTGAACATCCGGGCTCCCCAACGTCCCTTGGGGAAGGCATAGGGGGCCATGCTCATATTTTCCATCCCACCCGCGATGACAATTTCGTTGATGCCGCTTCTTATGGACATGTCCGCAATGGCGATAGCCTTAAGCCCAGAAGCACATACCTTGTTGACGGTAATGGCGTTGGTTTCCTTAGGCATGCCGGCATAGATTGTCGCCTGACGTCCCGTATTCTGCCCCTGTCCCCCTTGGAGGACATTCCCCATAATCACCTCATCTACGTGAATCACCTTGGCCGATTCATCCCACTTCCGGTACCTCTTCTCCAGTTCAATATACCCCAATCCCTTGAGCGCATCAGCCTCGTATGACAAGACCTTTTCAGAGGGCTCAGGGCGCAGATTGACCCGTTTTAACACCTCACGAATCACCAGAGCTCCCAATTGCACCACGGGAGTCGTTTTCAAGGTTCCACCGAAAGTCCCAATCGGTGTTCTTACACCGCTACAGATGACAACATTACTCACGCTTTTCTCCTTTCAAGACAATTTTATTAAACATTCATTCAAAAAAACCTGAACCCTGTGGCTTCATACCCAAAAAACTCCCTCTTGTCAACCATTTTGAACAAACGAAAAAGCCGATTAAATCATGTTTCCTATTCAATGATCCGAAGACAGAATTTTTTCTGTTTCCCTCCTGAACTTTAGGCTATCACGCCATAGTCTTTGAACCAAGGCGAAAGCCTGTCAAAAGCCTTCTCCCCTACATTCTCTACTTTGCATGGCCCCCTTTTATCACAGGAAGCCTCGCTGTTGAAGGTGGTTTCCCCATCGGCTGCTTTAAATTCCTGACGATCCTTCTGCTATAGATGCTTACGGGAATTTGAACCATTGGCTGAACGGGGTTGTTGGTATAAACCTTCAGGAGGATACTGTAAGGGTTGACTGGCACAGGTCCCCCCGGCCAGATGGCCACAAGGTAATATTTCTTGCCCGCTTCCACTGTGATTAAGTGGTTTTTTAACCCCTTGGCACCCGAAACGACTTTGGAAATCTTCAATCCGTTCCCATAGAGGCTGAATCCCACCACCGCCATGCCATCCGCAATCGCCGGATCGCTGAACATGGAACCCCGTCTTGGCAAAACCTTAACCGGCCCTTTCACCACGCCGGTAACACGCAGGTCATACGTGGGGGATTTTTTCAGGTTTGTGGCAATTCTTATAAGACCCTGAAACCTCCCGATTCCCATGTCCCGCCCGAGGACAACTTTCAGGTTGTAATGTGCCGCCTTTTTCTCCGTCCATTTCTTGACGATTTTGGCTGACACATGCGGGATCAGGCTTTCCACCTTTTGAATCTGGAAATCTGGATAAATGGGAGACCACAGCGCCAGGGTTTTCACAACCTTCTTTCCATAGGGCTTCGTAATGGAGATATAAGGGGCGGGGCTGCAAAAGATAATGGGTTGAACCTGGAGGCTGATTCGGAGGAACTTTTTGGGAAACTTCGGGTCATTCGATTCAATGGTTGCACCCTTGACAATATTCCCCCGATAGCCCTTCGTCCTGACCTTCAAGGTTACCTTTCCCTTCCTGCCTGGGGGGATGACACGGTCAAAAGAAACCGTGGAACATCCTCACCCCGGTTTGACGCTTTGAATCAAAAGGTCCTGATTTCCCTTGTTCTGGATGATGAAGGTATGAGTTACCTCCTCTCCCTCGATAACCTTTCCCGCCTCAAAGGTCGGCTGAGGTGTGACCAGCAGCGGTCCTTTTGGGGCAGGTTTCTCCCCGGTTCCTGCAACCGCCATGACGCCCATAAACTGAAGAGCGACAAGAATACAGACGAGACTTGTTCCTCGCTTCCAAAAAGAAATGCGCATGCCATCCCCCTCGTTTCTACCGTTTCAGGCCCAGAATTTTTTTCAATGCCTTCCTGACCTCTTCTACCTTTAAAATCCTGAAAGAGGCATCCGGCACCTTGTGGACTTGAAGCCGGCTTGGGCAGACGCAGGCGTTAAAGCCCATCCGGATGGCCTCCTGAATTCTGACATCTCCCTGCATTACACCACGGACCTCTCCAGCCAGGCCTACCTCCCCGAAAACTGCCATTTCCCGAGGGACCGGCCGTTCGTAAAAACTTGAGGCAATGGCTGTGACCACCCCAAGATCTACCGCCGTCTCCACAATTTTCAACCCCCCCGCGGCGTTCACGAAGATATCCTGCTCACCAAGAGGCATCCCCATCTTTTTTTCCAGGACAGCCACCAGCAATGCCAGCCGATTGGGGTCCAGACCTATCGCCGCTCGCCGGGGCATGCCAAAGTTCGTTGGTGTTACGAGGGATTGTATCTCCACCAGGAGCGGGCGACTTCCCTCCATACAGGGGACCACCACTGAACCCGGGGTGTTCTGGATCCTCTGACCCATGAAGAGTTCGGACGGGTTGGTGACTTCCCTGATTCCTTCTCCCGTCATTTCAAACACGGCGATCTCGTTGGTAGGGCCATACCGGTTCTTAATCCCCCTCAGAACACGAAAAGGCTGGTCCTTCGGGCTTTCAAAGTAAAGAACCGCGTCCACCAGGTGTTCCAGAATCTTGGGCCCGGCAATGGCCCCTTCCTTCGTAACGTGGCCGATAAGAAAGATGGGGATGCCCAATGTCTTGGAGACCCGCGCAAACCGTCCCCCCGTTTCCCTGATTTGTCCTACGCTTCCCGGCGCGGAAGGGAGCTCCCCGAGGTGCATAGTCTGAATGGAATCAATCACCACCACCTCCGGCGCCATCTCTTTGATGGTATTCTCAATAAGTTCGTACATGGTCTCAAAAACAACAAAGAGGTTATCAGAAACGGCATTCAGCCGCTTTGCGCGTAGCCGGATCTGATTAGGTGATTCTTCCCCCGACACATAGAGCACCTGGCGACCCTGCGTGGACAGGTGATTCAGCACCTGAAGAAAGAGCGTGGATTTTCCAATGCCGGGTTCTCCTCCTACGAGCACCACGGAAGCCGGCATAATCCCACCCCCCAGGACCCGATCAAATTCCCCGATTCCGGTCAGGATACGGTGCTCATCGTTCACTTCGATGTGTGAAAGGGGGACGGGAGAACCCCCTTTTTTGCCCTTCATGGGCTCCGATGAAGAAGAAGGACGCACGATTTCTTCCACAAAGGTATCCCACTTCCCACACTGCGGACAGCGGCCCATCCACTTGGGTGCTTGGTACCCGCACGACTGACAGACATAAATAACCTTTGACTTCACAGGCTCATCCTCCCGACCTGTCTCCCGGCTTGTCCCATGAAGTTTTCACCCGGATAAATATCTTCCCACAATGTGGACAAACCTCTTCTGCTTCAGCTTCTTCCGGGAGGTCCTTGTCCGGAAGAACTTTATTACAATAAGGGCATCGCCTCGGCAGCTTTTGCAGAACCTGTTCGGAGCCCATGCCTATCGTTCCTTTAGGCGTGGGTCAAGGACATCCCTTAATCCCTCTCCCAGGAGGTTGTATCCCAGCACCGTCACCAAAATCGCCAGTCCGGGAAACACAGATAACCACCAGGCAATCTCCATATTGTCCTTCCCCGCCGTCAGCATGTTTCCCCAGCTCGGTGTGGGAGGCTGGACGCCAATTCCAAGGAAGCTTAGGGCAGATTCTGTCAGTATCGCCCCTGCGACGCCCAATGTAGCTGCCACAAGAACGGGGTTCAGGGCGTTGGGGAGGATGTGTCGAAAAATGATCCGTAGGTCGCTCGCTCCGATGGAGCGGGCTGCTTTGACAAAATCCATTTCGCGAATCCTGAGAAACTCTGCACGGACGAGACGGGCGACACCCATCCAACTTGTCAGCCCAATCACCGCCATGATGTTATAGATACTTGGCTCAAGGATGGCGATGACAGCCAGAATGAGAAAAAAGGAGGGGAAGCAAAGCATCATGTCCACAAACCGCATCAGTATGGAATCCACCCATCCCCCGTAAAACCCTGCCGCTGCCCCCACAATGATTCCAATCAAAACGGCAATTCCCACAGCCACAAACCCTACCTTGAGTGAGATCCTGGACCCCCAGATCATTCTGGACAGGATGTCCCGCCCGAGTTCGTCCGTTCCCAGGGGATGAAGACGGTTTGGGGGCATCAGTATCTCTTTGACGTTGATGGCGTCCGGATCATAAGGGCTCAGAACCGGTGCAAGGATAGACACGACAAAAAGGACCACCACCACGATTCCCCCCATCAAGGCGAGTTTATTTTTCACAAGGCGTTTAAGCAGGTCCATATCAACTCACCCGTATCCTCGGATCCGCGATGGCATAGGAGATATCGGCAATGAGATTGCCAAGCAAGGTCAAAACCGCCCCGATGACCAGCATTCCCATAATCAGGGGATAATCCCTCGACATGACCCCATTGTAGAAGAGCTGGCCCATTCCCGGAATGGCAAAGATGGTTTCGAAGATAACGCTTCCGCCTATCAGGCCGGGAATGGAAAACCCGAGAATGGTAATGATTGGGAGCAGGGCGTTGCGAAAGGCGTGAATATAAATCACCCGCCACTCGCTTAACCCCTTTGCACGCGCCGTGGTGATATAGTCTTGGCGGATTACCTCCAGCATATTGGAGCGCATGTAACGGGAAAACCCGGCCAATCCCCCGAAGGCGGAAATCAAAACGGGCAGCAGAAGATGCCTTGTCAGATCCCAGAATTTCCCAAGGGCGCTCATATACGGATAGCCCATGGAGCGAATTCCTGAAATCGGCAACCAGTGGAGATGGACGCCAAACAGCATCATGCACAACAAGGCCAGCCAGAAGGTCGGCATGGCGAAACCGATAAAGACGAACAGGGTTGCAGCATGGTCAAAAAGGGACCCCTTGTGCGTGGCTGAGTAGATGCCGATGGGAAGAGAAACAAGGATAATTAAGATCAGGGAAAGGATGTTAATGGTTACGGTAATAGGAATTCTTTCTTTAATTTTGGCGATGACGGGCCTGCCATCTGGAGCAAACGAATTGCCGAAGTCGAGCAAAGCAACCCGCCTCAGCCAGAGCCCGTACTGAACAATGAGGGGTTTGTCCAGGCCATAGTAAGACCTCAGCCGCTGGCGAACCTCGGCCGTGATTTTCGGGTTCAGGTCCGTTGCCAGCCCCGTTGGTTCCCCCGGCGCGAGGTGTATCACCATGAAGGAAATCAGGGTAATCCCCAGCAGTAAGGGGATCATCCCTGCCAGCCGTTTGGCAAGGTAGGTGGTCATTAGGTGGGTAATTTAGCATGATTTTTACTTGGGTAAAAGAGGGGGAAACCAAACAGTAAAATAGAGGGAAAGACTGAGGGGATGCTCTGACCGAATTTTTTCTCTCTTTACATTTTTCTCCAGTTACTTTATAAGATAAAGTTGCAAATTAAAGGGCACGGAGAGATGGCCGAGTCGGCTGAAGGCGCTCGCCTGCTAAGCGAGTGTAGGGTTTAATCCCCTACCGAGGGTTCGAATCCCTCTCTCTCCGCCATAAACATTTTAAAGGAGGTACAGAAAAATTAAACGCTTAACATCCATTATCTTGATTTTGGTTGTCGCTTCTTTCCTGGGAATTTCCTGCTCAAAGTCCAACTCCTCAACCCAGGAATCAAAAAAACAAACCCCTAAAATGGCCGCCAAGGCCGAGAGCAAGCCGACACCTTCTCCCTCTCCCGCCCCCTCCGCCAAGCCGGCACCGCCGGAAGGATTTCACCATGGCGGTATGACCAAGATGGGAGACTTTGTTGTTCAGGTGCCTGAAGACGTCAAAAAAACATGGAAAAAGGTCATCCTTTCCATTCACACGATCAAGACCCGGAAAGAGAGCAGCGTTGTTCTGCCCATTGGTAAAAAGACCACTGTTGCGGGAACCCCTTTTGAGATCGAAGTTTTGTATTTTCTCCCCAATTTTACGATGGGTGGCTCACTCATTACCACAAAGGATAATGAGCAAAAAAATCCCGCGGCAAAGGTCAAAGTTTACCAGAAAGGTTCGCTGATCTGGACAGGGTGGCTTTTTCAGAAATTTCCAAAGGTTCATCCCTTTACACATGTTGATTACCACATCTTTCTGGTCAAAGGCCTGAAAGAATAATCGAAGACAGGTTCATTCAAGCCATGAAGATTGATTTTAAAAAAGGGGATGGATTGGTGCCTGTTATCGTTCAGGACGATGAAACAGGTGATGTTTTAATGCTTGCCTATATGAATGAGGAGGCCTACGCCCAGACCCTGAAAACAGGAAAGGCCACTTACTGGAGCCGTTCGCGGCAAACCCTCTGGATAAAAGGAGAAACCTCCGGGAACGTCCAGGAGGTCAAAAAAATCTACATCGATTGTGATGAAGATACCCTTCTCCTCAGGGTTCATCAGGTGGGTGGGGCAGCCTGTCACACGGGCCACCGGAGCTGTTTCTACCGCATGATGGATGATAAAGGGACATTCAGAGAAATTGAACCCCCTGTGTTTAACCCGGATGAGGTATACAAATGAATGAAATTCTTACGTTAGGTATCCCAAAGGGGAGTCTGGAGTCCGCCACCATTGACCTGTTCAAACGGTCAGGATGGAAGATAACCGTCTATTCAAGAAACTATTTCCCGGGAATCGATGACCCGGAGATCCGCTGTATCATGGCACGGGCTCAGGAAATGTCACGATTTGTGGAGCAGGGAACCCTGGATGTGGGACTGACCGGAAAAGACTGGATACTGGAAAACGGCTCAGATATCGTGGTGGTCACTGATCTCATTTATTCCAAGGCGAGTCAGAATCCCGCACGGTGGGTTTTGGTTGTTGCGAAGGATTCCCCTGTTCAGCGTTTAGAGGACCTCAATGGAAAGAAGATTTACACGGAACTTGTTCAGTTCACCCGGCGATATTTTTCGGAGAGGGGCATCGATGTCCAGGTCGAATTCTCATGGGGTGCTACAGAGGCCAAGGTTCTCGAAGGCTTAGCTGACGCCATCGTGGAGGTCACAGAAACAGGCAGCACCATTCGCGCAAACGGGCTCCGCGTCGTTGAGGAACTGCTGGTTACCAATACCCAGCTCATCGCCAATAAGGCTGCATGGGAAACACCCTGGAAGAGAGAAAAGATTGAACAGATTGCCCTTCTGCTCACAGGCGCCCTGAAGGCTATGGGGATGGTTGGCATGAAGTTGAATGTCTCGAAGGGGCATCTCGACGATGTGATTAAACTCCTCCCAAGCCTCAATGCCCCGACGATCTCGCCGCTTTATCAGAGTGACTGGTTTGCTGTTGAAACGGTGCTTGAGGAGTCTAAGGTTCGCGACCTTATTCCCAGACTGCAAAAAGCGGGTGCAGAAGGGATTATTGAGTATTCACTGAATAAGATTATTTAACAAAAAGGGCGGGGTTTTTTAAGCCCCGCCCTTATACAATGTAAGATCAACACGAGCTATTTTTCCACAATTGCCTCAACGGGGCAGACCTCAAAACAGGTCCCGCATTCCGTGCATTTGTCCTGGTCAATTTTATAGATATCCCCTTCCTCGATAGCCTCGCTTGGACACTCTTCCGCGCATGTTCCACATGCTACACACTCATCCGTGATTATGTACATCTATTTCACCCCCCCCTTGACAAATTGTCTCAAATCTCCATCACCTCTTTTTCTTTTTCGGCGATCAACCTGTCAATTTCTTCCACGAAACTATCCGTCATCTTTTGTATTTCGTCCTGATTCTTTTTGAGCCCATCCTGCGATAGTTCCTTGTCCTTCTCCTTTTTCTTCACAAACTCATTGGCATCTCTCCGGATATTCCGAATAGCAATCTTTGCATTTTCGCCAACGCGCTTGACAACCTTTCCCAGCTCCTTACGTCGCTCCTCTGTTAACTGAGGAATGGAAATACGGATAATTTTCCCGTCATTCGTGGGAACCAACCCAAGGTCTGATTTCAGGATCGCCTTTTCAACGTCCGAAAGGATGCTTGTATCCCAGGGCTGAATCGTGATCAAACGACTCTCCGGCACCGCCAACGTAGCGACCTGGTTCAGAGGGGTAGGCGTTCCATAGTAATCTACTTTGATTCCATCAAGCAGGGCAATGGACGCGCGCCCCGTTCTCACACGATTTAGTTCACTTTTCAAGGCCTCAATACTTTTTTGCATCTTTCCCCTGAATTCTTTTTCCCACTGTGGGTTCATTCCTTGTCTCCTCAGTCACTTTACAAGGGTCCCCAGAGGGGCCCCCTTCATAACCTGTTTAAGATTTCCTTTCTTGAAAAGGTCGAAAACAATAATGGGAAGGTGATTATCCATACACATGGAGATTGCCGTCGTGTCCATTACCTTCAGCCCCTTTTCCAGAACATCGAGATAAGTTAGTTCTTTGAAGCGCCTGGCATCCTCATGGGTCATGGGGTCTTTGTCATATACCCCATCCACCTTCGTTGCCTTCAAAATAACATCCGCCTGAATTTCAAGGGCGCGCAAGGAGGCAGTAGTATCCGTGGTAAAGTAAGGGTTTCCTGTGCCGGCAGCAAAAATCACAATCCGACCCTTTTCCAGGTGCCGAATGGCACGGCGCCGGATATAGGGTTCGGCAATTTCGTGCATCTCAATCGCGGTCAAAACCCTGGTGAACACCCCCACGCGTTCGAGGGCATCCTGAAGGGCCAGGGCGTTAATGACCGTCGCCAGCATTCCCATATAGTCCGCCGTGGTCCGGTCCATCCCTCTCTCGGTCGCCGGCCCGCCGCGGAAAATGTTCCCGCCTCCAATGACAATGGCAATTTCTACGCCAAGGGCTTGAACCTCTTTTATTTCAGAGGCCAGCCTTTTAAGCACCACCTCATCGATTCCAGAGTTCTGAGAACCACAGAGGCTTTCACCACCAAGCTTCAAAAGTATCCGTTTATATGGAAGACGCTCTGACATGTCTTTTTTAACCGAAACGACGCCTATTCGTCCTCAAGCCCCTCGCAGAGCTGATACCGGACAAACCTTCTGATAGAAATATTTTCTCCCAGTTTTGCGATGGTTTCCTGAAGTAAACCCTGAACTGTCTTGTCCGGATCCTTAATGAAGGGCTGTTCCAAAAGGCATATTTCGGACAGGTACTTGTCAAGTTTCCCTGTGACGATCTTGTCGATGATTTTTTCCGGTTTTCCAGATTCTTTGGCCTGCGTCGCATAAATCTTTTTTTCCTTCTCCTTAATCTCCTCAGGCACTTCCTCGCGCTTCACATATTGGGGGGAACTCGCGGCGATATGCATGGCAACATCCTTGACAAACTGCTTGAAGTCATCCGTTTTGGCAACAAAATCGGTTTCGCAATTCACCTCAACGAGAACACCTATCTTTCCACCCGCATGGATGTAGGACCCTACCAATCCTTCGGACACGATCCTGCCGGCTTTTTTTGCCGCTTTCGCAAGTCCCCTTGTCCTCAGTATTTCGATTGCCTTATCCATATCTCCACCGGCCTCGGTCAGGGCACCCTTGCAATCCATAATCCCCGCCCCCGTCCGGTTTCTCAGTTCCTTAACTTCTTTCGCTCCAACCGCCATTATACCTCCTCCTGAGCTTCAGCCTCTTTAGACACGGGCTCTTTTCCCTCTTCAGTAACTTCTTTTTCCCCTTCCCCAGGCGCCTCTTCCTGTGCTGCTTCGATCGTTTCAGGCTTTTCTTCCGGTTCAGGTCCCATTCCCATCTCCATAATGGATTTCTCCGGTGGTTCTGGTTCCTCCATTCCCTTGTCCTGTTCGGCCTGTATCATTTCTTCCCGGATCTGTTTTCCTTCCAGGACTGCATCGGCAATCTTCGAGCAGAAAAGACGGATAGCCCGAATGGCATCATCATTTCCTGGGATAGGGTAATCCACCTCATCGGGATCACAGTTTGTATCAAGAATCGCCACAACGGGAATATCCAGTTTTCTTGCCTCCGCCACGGCAATATATTCCTTCTTGGTATCTATAACGAATACAGCCTGTGGAAGATCATCCATGTTCTTGATGCCACCCAGTGACCGTTCCAGTTTGACCCTTATTTTCCTGAGCCGCAGCTTTTCCTTCTTGGGAAGGCTTTCGAAGATCACGCTGGTTTCACCGCTCTCCATCTCTTCCAATTTCTTAAGCCGATCGATACTCTTTTTGATGGTATGGAAATTCGTCAGGGTGCCCCCAAGCCAGCGGTGATTGACATAATGCATGCCACAACGGAGGGCTTCCTCACGGACCGAATCCTGTGCCTGTTTCTTTGTGCCGACAAACAAGATGCTTCCACCCTGCGCCACTGTGTCTCTGATAAAGTGATACGCCTTCTCAAAGAGAGGAACGGTTTTCTGGAGATCAATGATATAGATCCCATTTTTTGCCGCAAAGATGTAGGGTTTGGTTTTCGGGTTCCAGCGGCGGGTTTGATGCCCGAAATGGACACCCGTTTCCAATAATTGTTTCATGGTGATGACTGCCATTCAATCCTCCTTCGGTTTTTCTTCCTTCCAGCCTCGGGACACCCAGTGCCACCGAAGGAACGCCGGAAGTGATTTTTACAAATCAGCGCTCTTGTTAACACAGACTTTTTGTTTTTGCAAGAGAAAGATTTCTGAAGATGTAAAATTCTCTACCTTAATTAACAGATTTCCACTAATTTTTCGTCCGTTTCTTATAGCCTACCCTTAAAGAGATATCGTTACATGCACTTTTTAAAAGTTTAACGTATGTGTCTGATTCTTTTTCCATAAATCCCTTTCTAAAGGGGAGGGCTATTCCCATCGCGGCCACGACATTATTTGAAAAATTTCTTATTGGCGCCGCTATACCCACTACCCCTTCAACCGCCTCCCCGACTTCTATTACATAACCTTGTTTACGAATGGCACCTAATCGAGTTAGAAACTTTTCCTTTTCCGTTATAGAATTAGATGTATATGCCCTTAATGGGTATCTATCAAGGATATGTTCAACATAGCGAATATCCTGATAAGCCAACAGAACCATACCGAGCATGCCATAATTGAGGGGTCTTCGCCACCCAATTTCTGATGAAATACGAATCATTCGGTTCCCTTCCCTTTTACCCAGGTATACAAGCTGATCTTCCATGATCACTCCGAGAAGAACCGTGGAACCTGTTTTTTCTCGCAGGTGTTCCATCCAGTGATCAGCCGTTTTACGAACCGAGAAAGAGGAAAACACGATCCCACCCAACTCAAAAAGGCGCAGACCTAACCTATATTTTTTCGTTTTTGAGTCTTGTTGCAAATATTTCCTTCTGGTGAGGTTCGATAGTAATCTTTTGGCTGTAGCTTTGTTTAAACCCGTTTTTTCTACCACTTCAGTTAAACCCATTTCCCTATTTT
>JALTEW010000513.1 GCA_027073795.1 bacterium
GAAACGATCATTCTTCGCCCGGCTATCTCTGAAGAACCGAGAAACGGTTATTTCGCGGCAATTGAAAAGGTTCTCGTCGATTTGTTCATTGAACACGAGAGGCTACAGTTATTTGACACAAGAGAGTATCGGATCCTTTTTGAAAAGATTGTTTTCCAGTACAGGATAGACATGGCCCGGTTGATGCGTTACGCGGGCCGAAGGGGTGTAAAATGGGGACTCGAAAACATAATAGACTAATGGCAAATTAGGCTTTGATTTGCCATTAGTCTATTGAAGTGCGGAAAATAATGATAGAACCTTTCTGTTTTTCCGAAAAATGGATTCTCAACCAGAGGGAACAACTTCCTGGCGCAGATCCGACCCTTTTGGAAAAGACGATCCTCGCATTTGAATTGTTGGGGCGTCTTGAGGAGAGCGGGTTGCGTTTCGTTTTCAAGGGCGGGACCTCTCTCCTTTTGCTTATGAAGGATTTTAAGCGCCTGTCCATTGACGTGGACATCGTGTGTGAAGAGGGGGAAAAGAAACTTGAAAATGTTTTTAACGGGATTACAGATAGCATTCCTTTCAAGAGATGGGGGGAGGATCCTCGCAAGGCATCGAGTATCCCCAAAATTCATTATAAGTTTTTCTTTGATTCCAGGATAAACAAACGGGAGGATTACGTCCTCTTGGATATTCTGAGAAGCGGAAACCTTTTTCCGAAAGTCCAAAAACTGCCTGTCGCGCTTGATTTCATTCATGTCCAAAAAGCGGCAGAAGTGAGGGTTCCGACCCTTAACAGTTTGATAGGAGATAAGTTAACTGCGTTCGCGCCCCATACCATTGGGGTTCCATTGCTGGAAAAGCGGTCCATGGAGGTCATCAAGCAGTTGTTTGACCTGGGAGAGCTTTTTGTGAGGGCAAGCGATGTGAGGGAAATTGCTGCTTCCTACCGTGCCTTTGCCCAGGAAGAAAGCCGATATAGAGGGGCCGGATATGGTTTCATGGATACGCTTCAGGACACCTTGGATGCCTGTTTCCTCATTACGCAGCTCGATTTAAAAAAGAGTGTCGAAAACGAGGACACAAAGTTGTTAAGACGGGGTATAAGGCAAATTCAGAGCCATTTGATTGGAACACCTTTTGGGCTTATGCAGGCCAAAATTGCCGCGTCCCGGGTCGCGCTTCTTGCCATAATGTTAAGGAAAGGAGTTGACGAGGATCTTGGAAAGATCTTTTTCCAACGGGAATATCTCGAAAAGATTAAGAGGGCATCGATTACGGGAAAATGGGCTATCTTGAATCGGATTAAATCGACATTGCCAGAGGCGTTTTATTATTGGCACCTGGCAGATAAATTTGACAAGGGTTAAAAATATGGCGCAAGGTTCCTTTATCACCAATACCAAAACGCAGACCTTAAGGAAGCGTCTGATTCAACTCATCGAGCATAGCCGAGAACTGAAGTTTCTGGTGGGTTTTTTCTATTTCTCCGGATGGCGGGAGCTGCATGAGGCCCTCAAGGGCCGTGAGGATCTGACCATCAAGGTTCTCGTGGGACTGGATGTGGACCGGATGCTTGGCCGTACCCTGGAATTGGCCCTGCCGGGAGATACCTTGTCCAATGACGAATTGGCGGACCATTTTTTCGCTTCCATGGGAAACGCCCTGAACACCGATGCCCTGGATACCCAATCGTTTTACGAGCAGGTGGGCTTTTTTCTGAGACTTATTGAACAGGAGCGCTTACTGATCCGGAAAACCCTGCGCCCCAACCACGCGAAACTCTATTTTTTCAAAATCAAGGAGGAGTCTCAGGGGCTGCTGCCAACCGACGGAAAGTTCATTACCGGCAGCAGCAATTTGACCCATGCTGGGATTCGAGGGCAGGACGAGTTCAACGTGGAGATAGGGGATTACGGGATTGAAGAGACGGAAAGCTATTTTGATAATCTGTGGAATATGGCGGTGCCCATCACGGAGATTCCGGACCGCCGTCAGGCACTGATTGATTTCGTGCGCAACCGAACCCAGGCCGCGCTGGTCACGCCTTTTGAGGCGTATGTGCTGGTGTTGAAAACCTATCTTGACCTGATGGAGCAAAAAACCGTCAAGCCTTACGTGGTGAGGCTTTTGGAAAAACGGGGGTATAAACCCTATCGATACCAACTGGATGCGGTGAACCAGGCGCTAACGATTATTGAGCATTACAATGGCGTGATCATCGCCGATGTCGTGGGGCTTGGAAAATCGGTTATCGCGGGGATGATCGCCTGTCAGCTTGGCAGGCGGGGGATGGTACTTTGCCCTCCCGGATTGATCGGTGACAAAGGCGGCGGTTCCGGGTGGCGTAAATACATGAATGACTTTCACCTCCATGAATGGGAGGTGTGGTCTTCTGGGGATCTTGAAGGTGCGATCGATTATCTCAGGGAATACGGGGATGATATTGAGGTTGTGATTGTGGATGAAGCCCACCGTTTCCGAAACGAGGATACCCAAAGCTACGAATTGCTGAGCACCATTTGCCGAAACCGGATTGCGATTCTTTTAACGGCCACGCCTTTTAACAATACCCCTTCAGATATCTTTGCCCTGCTGAAGCTGATGATTATCCCTGGAAAATCGAAGATTACGCTGGATGAAAACCTGGAAGGGCGTTTCGCCCGCTATTCTTCTGATTTCAGGCGCCTTTCGTTCATCACGCGCTATTACAATTCAGAAGGCCGGAACAAAAAGCGCGCAGAGAAATACTATCAGGATATTTTCGAACTGGCCCCACCGGTTGATCTTTCATTGGTTCAGCGGCGTGCCAATCGGCTGGCTTCAGAGATTCGGAGGGTTTTAGAGCCCGTGCTGATTCGAAGAAACCGTCTCGATCTCAAGAAGGATCCCATTTACCGTCAGGAAGTCACGGAGCTTTCAGAGGTTGCTGATCCGGAAGAACTCTTTTTCGAACTGACACCAGAGCAATCTCAATTTTACGATGAAGTGGTCAATGACTATTTCGGGGAGCAGGGACAATTCCACGGCGCGATTTATCAGCCCTTTGTGTATGAAAAGGGGCGTGGTCTCGATCCTGATAAGCTGGATGAATCGGGGAACCGCGCCTTCCAGCAACAGCGAAACCTTTTTGATTTTATGCGCCGGTTGCTGGTCAAGCGGTTTGAAAGCTCCTTTGGGGCGTTTGAGAAAAGCATCCGGAATTTTGAGACGATCCACAAACATGCTCTCGAATTTATCCATAGCTCGGGGGAGAGGTATATCCTGGACCGGAAGCTAATTGAAAAGATTTACGAAGGGGATCCGGAGGAAATCGAGGACGCGTTGAGTGAGTTCGCGAAAAAGCTGGAGGAGGCGACAACGAAACGCCCCAAACATGATCAGATTTATCATGTCCCTTCGTTTCAGGAACCTGAAGCGTTTCAGCAAGATATAGAAGCGGATCTCGAATTGATGGAAATGATTCGGAAAAAGATCGATTCCCTTGGACTTGTTGAGAAGGTGGAGGGGGATGGATTTATATTGGACCCGAAAGCGCGTCGGTTGGTCAAGGCGGTTAAGTCGATTTTGAGTCAGGCGCGCGAGGGGGAACCGCGGCGGAAGGTTGTGATTTTCAGTGAATATGTGGACACGGTGAAGTATTTGAAGCCGATCCTTCAGAAAGCCTTTCCTGGTCGGGTCTTGACGGTGGCAGGACAAATCACTAAAAAATTGTATGATTCCCTTCTGAATAACTTTGATGCGAGTGCCCCGAAAAGGCGGCAGAAAGATAATTTTGATGTTCTTCTTACCAGCGACAAGCTTTCCGAAGGGGTCAACCTGAACCGTGCCGGGGCGATTATCAATTATGATATCCCGTGGAACCCCACGCGGGTGATCCAACGTGTCGGACGTATTAACCGTATTG
Organism: bacterium; assembly: GCA_027073795.1. Classification (GTDB taxonomy): domain Bacteria; phylum Desulfobacterota; class S145-22; order S145-22; family S145-22; genus S145-22. Next base: position 3,893 of record JALTEW010000513.1, read on the forward strand.
GGAAAAAGCTTTTTGGTGTCTTGAATCTCTATAATTTTTTCCCCACGGTGCAAGGCGCGGATATTATCAAAAGCCGCGAGATTGCAAGTCAGAAAATGTTTCTCATCCACAATACCCTGGGAGAGGACGCCAAGATTTTCGATGTGGACGAAACCCCTTCACCTTCAGAGTTGTTTAAGCGGATCAACAGAAATCCCGAAGAGGAAGAGGCGGAAAGCACACTAACACGAATTCGCCAAATTTTTCATTTGATTCAAGGGGAATATCCGGAAGTAGTTGACCGAATAGCGCAGTTTCCCGCGCGGGTTAAAACCGCGAAGGCTTCTGAGAAGAATCAGCTTATTGTTTTCCGACGGAAGGCCCTTGGGTTTTTTATCCAGCAGGTAGAAGATACCACACGGGAAAAACCGAAGGTTTCGTCATTATTGTTTGAAGAATCTTTACCGTTAATCGCGTGCGAAAAAGGAGAAAAACGCTTGGCTCCGAGCCCAAAATTTTGGCCGGCCTACGAAGCCGTCAAGTCCCATCGCGAGGTATTCAGGAGCGCTACCAGCGAAGTTTCTGTGGAGGTCAAGGCGATGAATAATTTAAAAACGGCTTTGAGAGCTTACAAAGAAGAGCTTTCACCATATCTTCCCTTCATCCGCACGCTCATCAAAGACCTGCGCCATTACAAAACCCTGCCGAAACATACCCTCCGGCGTTTGGCAAGCGTGGATTTGAATAAAAAAGGTGAGAAGACCTTGGGAAAATTCATAGAAGAACTGAAT
>JALTEW010000514.1 GCA_027073795.1 bacterium
GCTTAAAACCCCGCTGAAGGTGGCGGTCATGGGGTGTGTCGTCAACGGCCCCGGTGAGGCACAGGAGGCTGATGTAGGCGTCGCTGGCGGCAAGCATACCGGGCTTCTGTTCAGAAAAGGAAAGATTATCCAGCGGTTACCTCCCGATGATCTGGAAGAACCGCTGATTGAGGAGATACGTTCCTTGACGGGGGAAACCATCCCTTAGGAATTTACCTGGGGGTGCGTCTCTCGATAGGTGTGGTAAATTCTCTGTAAAACCGTTATGTTTGCCAGAACCATGATGACAAGAATGGCATAGGGCAGATAACCACTCAACGCACCAGTCGCCAAGACAATGACCCGTTCCGGTCGCTCCAGAATCCCTACGCGACAGTCATCGATGATGTTTTCCGCCCGTGCCCGTGCATATGGTGTGATGGTTGAACCGATGATGGCGATGCCTGTCATGATGACCCAGGGTATCGCCTGCTGACGGGCAAAATAAACGAGAACGCCAAAGAGGACAAACTGGTCCGCGTATCTGTCGAGGACGGAATCGAGAAACCCGCCAAAGGGGGTAACACGGGATTCCTGGCGTGCCACCGCCCCGTCCATCATATCGAAGAAACCCCCTACAAGAAGGAGAATCCCTCCCCAAAGGATGAATCCGAGGCTGAAGATAACACCTGCCGCAAGATTAATCAGGCACCCCATAATTGTGAGGAGATTGGGATGAAGTGCGTGATTGGATTTTTTGGGAGACAACTTGTAAATGATAGGATCCAGTCGATGATTCAGCCAGGAACTGAGCATGGATTCTCCTTTGACTTTTTGTTTTGGGGGTCAGGTTGAATCTTGAATTTTTTCTCTTCTTTCTTGCTTTTCTACTTCTTGAGCTTTATTTTTCTATGTAAATTCTTCTTGTGCCATGAAAATTCAAGATTCAACCTGACCCCATGCTCGCATTTTTACCTTGCTGCACGGATCGACCAAACGGCTTTGTATATAGCAAGGTTGCCGTCGTTCTGGATTTTAAGATAGGCGTCCCGGTTCCCCGAGGTATTTGTTGCCCATATAGGGCCGCCCCTGCCATAGAGAACGAGGTTTCCGTCGCTTTGCATGATAAGCTTCCTGCCCTGTTTCCCCTGGGTGCCGGTAGACCAGATGGCCTTGCTGCCATTATACAGGACGAGGTTGCCATCATTCTGAAGAATGAGTTGATACTGTCCATTGGGAGATTTCAGGGTCTCACCCTTGTAGAGCATTTCCCCGCTTCCCAGTGTATCTCTTGCGAATGCCGGAAGAGCAATCGTACATGAAAACACGACAGCCAACCCAAACAGCCACAAGCTTTTTAACTTCTTTTCCATCTCTTCCTCCTTCTTCAAAAAATAACATGATGACATTTTTTAATCAAGACGTCGTTGGCTCCCAGAACCCGCGATTGGATTTATGGGGACTTATGGGTTAACCTTTTCTGGCATCAAAAAACCCTTTACCAGGGTCCGAAGGCCTCAGTCAGCGTCTCCTTGAGGTCCATTTTGGCCATTCCTCTAAAACATCTCTCCCCCTTGGGCGCCTCTGGACGCACGCCTCCCTCTCTGCCCTTTCCTCTCGCTTTCTTGCTCTCTTTTTCCCCTTCCTCGATGCAATCATGTCTATCCCCGGGAGTTCTCTCACCCCCTTTCCCCCTCTGACCCTCACTCTATCGCGGATCTTGGGCAGATTCCTACTGCCTTTGAATCCCTCGGTTATACGAAGCTGAAAGAGCAGGGTGGCGTGCAGGTTGACCATCTCTTTGAAGGACCTTTCAGACAGGCAGAAACGGGTCTATGCTGTAAAAAGACACAAAAATTTCTAATAAAACAAGAGGCAGGCTTTCTGCCTCTGAACGCCAGGGCCAAATACTTGAAAAAACACAGGAAGTGTGTACTGAAAAAGGCTTTGCAGGGACTACATTAGATGAGATTGCTCGAAAGGCGGGGGTCAGTCGGGCCCTCCTTGTCCAGCATGTCTTTTCCTCCTCTGATGTTTTCTAATCTCCCCCCTTTTTCTACACCAGAAGACCCTACCATAAAACCCCTACCCACTTAAATCGGGAAAGAACCACCGCGGCGGTAGAGCCATCGATTGGTTATGTCAAGCATGGGCATCGGATGGACAGGAACAGGCTCAAGAGAGAAGAGGGGAACAAAATCAACGCGGTCATGAGTGCGGCGGGAGTGAATTTCTGAAAGTTGCTGAGATACATTGCGGCAACTTTTTTGCGCCATTTTTATGGTTGGGTCTTCCGGCTTCTATCTCCTTTCGGGACCTTGCAAAAACCGGTTATCCTCTCCCAGATGGGGTAAAAAGAGGTTTTTCAGGATCGACTAAGTAGCGTGAAAATGGGATCTTTTGTGGGATTTTCTGAAAAATTTTTCATTTTCCTCTTGACAAGACAGGAAAAGGCGTTATGTTAGTTGTCAATAACTAACCTCACGACAGGAGGAGACATGACAAGAAAGGAACAGATTGTTCAAACGTGTATGGATATCTTCTCGGAAGAGGGAGTGAAGGGACTGACCATGAAGGCGATTGCCGAAAGGGTCAATATTTCTGAACCAGCTATCTATCGGCATTTCCGAAACAAAGAGGCGGTGATGATTGCCATGATTCAGGAGATACGTGACGAGCTGTTCAAAAGGGTAGATGAAATTTCCGTTCGTCCCATCACGGCGGTAGAAAAGCTTAAAAAAATATATGAGCATCACCTTTTTTACATAAAGGAGAAGAAAGGAATCACGGTTACCCTGCTGTCTGAATCTTTTTTCTACCGTCAGCCGGAAGCCCGGCGTCACATGCTTTTCTTTTTGAATGATTATCTCGGGAGGATTCGGGAAACCATTGCCCTGGGGATTGAAAAAAAGGAGATCCCGGATACGGTGAACCCCTATGCTGCGGCGATCCTGTTTTTAGGTTCCCTTCAGCATCTTGTGACCATTTTCAGGCTGACGGGAGAGGAAAGGGAAGTCAATCTTATCTCTGATGAAGTTTATGAACATTTTCGGAGAATTTTCACAGGGGGAACGGACAAGTGAAAAGTGTGTTGATTGCTTTTGTCGCGGTTTCGATAGTTTTAACGATGCGTTTTCCATGTTTGGCTGGCAATCCGCTCACGTTGCAAACGGCGATTCAGGAGGCCCTTAAGAACAATCCATCGGTTCAGGTCTATGAAAAACGCCTAACTCAGGCGGAGCTGAATATAAAGATTGCGAAGACGGCCCATTGGGGGGAACTCGTCGGGGGCGCTGCGATACACAGGTCTGAGGATGATTTACTGGTCTCGCCCATGACACCCCGGAAGATGCGAGAGGGGATCGATTTTGAAAGGACACGCTGGGGGTTCGACCTGACTTACAAGCTTCCCATTTACCTTGGCGGGAAAATTCCCCTTTCCATCGATATATCCCGGCTCAGCGAAATCTCCACGCGCCTTGCGTTGAAACGCCTTCGGGCAATTGTGCGTCATAACACAACCGAGGTTTACCATGCCATCCTCGCCTTGAATGGGGAGGGAAAAGCGGTGGATGAAAACTTGAAGGCCCTGCGCAGCGTGTTAAGACACACAGAGCTTGCCATTGCCCAGGGGAAGGTTCCGCCAGTTGACAGGTACAAGATAATGTATTCCATCCGGAGATGGGAGGCCGAGAAGGACCGAATCTCTAACCAGCAGGAAGCCCTGAAGATAGCCCTGCAAACCTTGATGGGAATAAAATCCGTTGATACGGATGTTTCGCTCAAACCCATTCCTTTCCCCAAGAGGATTTCCCCCCTTGCGCAGGATATTAAATCCCTTTATGCACGTGCCCTGGCGACCCGCTCGGACCTGGCGGCGCTGGAAAATCGCGTGAAGATTGCGTCCAAAGAAGTTGGCCTTGCCAGGGCGGAACGCCTGCCCTCCATCTTTGCCGTGGGCGGGTTTCAGACGTTTGATGCCCCGGATACCTCGGGGACGGAAGAGTGGGATATTTCTCTACAGTTGAAGGTTCCTATTTTTGACGCGGGAAGGCGAAGAACCAAGGTTGAGGCGGCTAATGTTAAGGTCCTTGAGGAGCGCATGCATGTCTTTGAGCTTCGCCAGAAAATCATCAAAGAAGTAGGAGAAGCGGTTAAAAGAGTCAAGACAACCGAGGCCTTGGTCAACAGCTTTCTGTCTCGGGTGAATCTCGGTAAGGAGGTGGACCGGGTTGAGACACTGAAATACGAAAATGGCGCGGGGGATATCGATGACATGCTACGAGCCAAGGCGGAACTTGCCTATTCAAGCAGCCAGTTTGTGGCGAGTGTATATCAGTGGCTTACCGCAAGATCATACCTTAATCTGGTGTTAGAGGAGGAGGTAAAATGAGACAAATCTTAAAACTTATCATCGCTATAATATTGTTAATTGCCGCGGTCATCGGAGGGAGAAAGCTTGTTTTGAAACGGAGAGCAGAACTCAGGAAGGAAAGGGCCGTGGTTCATTACCCCCTCCCGGTTCGGGTCGCAAAGGTCAAAAAGGCCTCTTTTGCAAAGGTCGTACGCTATCTCGGTAAGGTCGATTCCAACGGCATTATGGAGATAAAGGCAAGAATCAGCGGCCAGGTGCTTCGCCGAGTTCATCTTGAAGGGGATCCTGTCAAAAAAGGTG
>JALTEW010000515.1 GCA_027073795.1 bacterium
CCTCTATACGCTGATGGAAGAGCTCAAGGGGGTTTTCGTGAAAACGAAGTAATAAGGTAATAGGTAGAAGGGTGAAGGGTGAAGGGTGAAGGGTGAAGGCTAACTGGCTTTCCACATTTTACCTTCTGCCTAAAAATTTCTAATAATTTTCCTCTTCCCACATCTCCTTTTTAAAAACAACAACCCGGTTGCGTCCCGCCTCTTTTGCCTTATATAAAGCCACGTCCGCGTATTTGATACACTGCCAGAAGTTTTCCGTGTCATCGGGGAAGAGGGAGACACCTATACTGATAGTTTTTTTCAAGACCCCACCCGGAATCTGGAAAGTGGCAGTTTCCACGGCCTTTCGTATCTTTTCCGCTACCTCCCTGGTTGAACTTTCACCTTTTGCATCGTCCATAAGAAGAATCAGGAACTCTTCCCCACCGTAGCGAATCACGACATCAGAGCGGCGGACGCTGTCCCGGAGTGTCTGCGCGACCCGTTTGAGAACTTCATCCCCCACTTCATGGCCATACATGTCATTAACCTGCTTAAAGAAGTCGATATCCGCCATGAGAACGCCCATGTGGGAGTCGCGCCGCAGGATCCCCGAAATCAGTGTTTCAGAGGAATCCCCAAGAAAACGGCGGTTCAGAAGGCCGGTCAGGGCATCGATCGTGGTGGTTTCCTTCAGAAGCCCTACCAGCCGTTTCGAGGCGATTACAGGGGCGCTTTCACTCAGGTAAGTCCTCAGCAATCCCATTAAATCTGAAGATGCCAGGCGACCTTTGTCGGATTTAGGGGTGATAATCTGAAGAATCATCCCGGTGGATTCCCCGGTAATCACGGGGAGACAGAGATAATCCAGATCTTTTTCACCGATGAACCTTGGGCACAGGTGAGAAACCAGCGCGGAGGAGATTTCCTTAGATGTTCGCTTCGCGCGGCAGAGGTTGGCATCGGTGAGAATTTCCTTGTCACACCACAAGCCGCCGGGGGGATTACCCTCAACAATGACAGGAATAACGTGATTTTTACTGTTATTGACCTCGTAGATTGTGAAAGATGTCAACCCGAAAATTTCTTTCAGCAGGTTCGAGAGCCTCTGATAGACTTCAGGGAGAGAATCATCCTCCTCGATGATGGTTTTAAACTGTTTCAGGTGTTCCATCCTTTCCATGAACTGGTTAAAGGAGCGGGACATCTCACCGATCTCATCCTTCGTTGTAACCTTTAGGCGAAAGCTCAGGTTTTCTAACCCGGAGGAGAGGTGGCGCATCGTTTCTGATATGGCGCTGATGGGACGGGTGATGGTGCGCTCAATAAATATGAGTATCATTAGTAAAACGGCGAAGGCAATGACAAACAGGGTAATAATCCCGAAGACCATGCGCCTGAAGAACTGGAGCTTTTCCGAGTAGTCCTGCCCGTAAACGACGATGCCGAAATTTTTGCCCATGATGTTTTTTAGGGGGAAGGAGTAGAAGCCCTTGAAATTGGAGAATCGAATCATTTCCTGATTGACACCTTTGGCAAGCATGGATGCTGTGCATTTGTCACAAAGGGCATCGAGCCACGATGGCTGGCCTGGATAGATTTTTACGAAGGGCCCCAGCGTGTTTTGGGACGAAAGATGGAGATTCCTTGATGGCGCCAGACTTTTCTTCAGGATGTAGATGCTGAGGGCCTCGTTGTGAACTCCCTTCAGGATGGTTGCCACCTGGGTTAACGGAAAGAAACATTCAACAGAGCCCAGGTGCTGTTCATTTTCATCGATGGAGACAACCCCCCGAATGAAACAGCCCGCACGGCCTGTTTCGATCCCTGATAGGGGTTTCCTTGTTCGGTTGACCTGAACAACCGAAGGGCGGAAGGCACTTAGGTCGTCTCCCCCGTCGTGATCTCCCGGTTTCCGCCAGAGACGGAGGAAGCTCATGGCAGGGGGCAGATGAAAATGAATCCGCATCTGTTTTTTGGCATCGCTTGCCTTGATGATTTTTTTGAGAATGGGGGAAATCCAGCCCCTCAGAAAGGCCTGGGAATCCTTTAAATAGACCTCTCTTTCACTTTTTGATGCGCCATCAGAGACCTGTTCATACATGTGATAGGCGTCGCGGACCGCGGGGATGGCGGCGATCGTCGCAGCCACCGTCAGCGCCTCTTCCCCAAGCTGATGAATCTGGTTTAGGACTACCCGGTGCGTGGTCTGTGACTGCCGGTAAAACTGTGACCGGAAGGATTGGATGAGGAAATGCCGGAAGAGGAGGGCAAAAACTGTTCCAACGACGACGAAAAAAATCAAGACCGGAATGATAATGCGGTATCGAATCCTCATAAGATATCAACCTTGATAATTATTTTAATATACATTATAATCTAAAAATGTCTTCCCGTCAAGGGTAAAATGTGCCATAATCAACGTGCCCGATTATAGGTAAATCTATGTAGATACTTGACAAACAACGTATAGACATACTATAAAAAACGATAGCAATAAAACTTATTATTTAAGGAGCCTGGATATGGATTGTGAAAATACCCGTAATACCTACCAGCGAAAGGTTGTGTTGGAAGAATTAAAGAAGACCACGGCACATCCCACGGCCGACGAACTTTATGAAGCCGTAAGGAAAAGGCTTCCCAACATTAGTCTGGGAACCGTTTACCGGAACCTTGAAATTCTTTCGGCCTGTGGGCAGGCGCTGAAGTTGGACCTTGGAGAGGGAAAGAAACGTTTTGATGCCACAACTAAGCCCCATTATCACCTTCGCTGCATTAAATGTGGCAAGGTTATTGATGTTCCTTATGTTCCGCTCGATAAAGAAATTGAAAACCACGTGAAAGGTATGGGAAATTTCAAGATCACGAGCGTTCAGGTTCATTTTGAGGGGATTTGTGAGGAGTGCTTGAAAAAGAAATAGATACACTGATGCTTAAAACCCAGTTCTCAATTTGTTTTTTTACGCAATAAGGAGGATGCCGTGCATAAAAATATCGACTTAAAGGCCTTCAGGGCGTTAAGCTATGGGCTCTACATTGTCACATCGGTTTGCAAGGAAAAACCTAACGGGCAGGTGGCCAACACGGTGTTTCAAGTGACCTCGAGTCCCCCCCGGATGGCGGTTTGTATCAACAAGGAAAACCTGACCCATCAGTGCATTTCAGAAAGTGGTGTTTTTGCCGTTTCCGTCCTTGAAGATGCAACCCCTCTTTCCTTCATCGGCCAGTTTGGATTCAAGTCGGGAAGAGAGATTGATAAACTAACTGGGGTGGCCAGCTTAAAAGAGGCGACTATCTGTCCCCTCGTCACGGAACATGCCGTAGCGGTTTTTGAGGTGAGGGTCGAGAGTCAACTCGATGTGGGCACCCATACCCTCTTTGTGGGCAAGGTGACGCGCGCCATGCCGCTGAACCAGAATCCCCCGCTGACCTATGCCGCATACCACGAGAAAAAGCGGGGGAAGACCCCTCCAAGGGCCCCAACCTACCAGGTGGAGACCTGATAAAAACCTTCCTCTGCTTCCTGGATATTGAATCGGCTGTATTCCTGGCTGAAAAGATGGCAAGTTGGTTGATTGAAGAGAAAGGTGAAAGGACTGAGCCCGAAGCTGAAAGCTGAAAACCTTCCGAGTTGAATTCGTTAGGTGTAAGGCGTAAGGCGTGAAACGTAAGGTGTAAAGAGTGAGGGAGTAAGGAGTAGGGTAAAAGGGTCTTTACAATTGTCTCGTTGATTCCGTTTATTTCGTTTGTTCCGTTAACCAGATAAACCAGACCAACGAAACAAACGAGAGCAACGAAACAAACGAGAGCAACGAAACAAACCTTTACCCTTTCTCCTGAAGATATTTCTTGAGTTCATCCTCGACGAAAATGATATGGAGCCTCGCGGCCTCGCCCGCGCGTTCCATTTTATGATCCTTGATTGCCTCAAAGATTTCAATGTGCTGATTGAGAAGGAGTTTTCGGTTTTTCTCCTTGCTGAAGAGTTTCTCCCGGGATACCTTTTGACAGTCCCAGAGAAGGTGGTACCAGGTTGCCATCAGGTGCGAGAAGATGGTGTTATGAGTGGCGCGCGATATGGCGAGATGAAAATCTGCATCCGCCTTGTCCCCCAAATTTCCTCTTTTGAAATCGTCCTTCATCCGTGAAATGATCTGTCCCAGTTCCTCGATATCTTGTTCGGTAGCCATTTCGGTGGCGCGCTGAGCAGACCATGATTCGAGAGTCTGGCGAATCTCCAAAAGCTCAAAAATCTTCTGAATGTTTCCATCCAGGACTAGGCTGATAGGGTCTTGCAGGGCGCTTTTCGTAATCGGCTGAACCAGGGTTTTCCGCCGATTTTGAACGTTGATGAACCCCATGGCCTGAAGGGCCTTGAGCGCCTCCCTCAACGGGAGACGACTGACTCCCAGTTCCTTTGCCATATCCCTTTCGGAAGGAAGCCTGTCCCCAGGTTTAAGGATACCCCGTTCCAGCAGGTCGATAAACTGGTTAACGATCTCATCTGAGATTTTACGTGATGGAATTTTTTTAAACATCTCTTGTTTTTCCTCCCCCTGACAATTGCTTTTACATAACGCATTTATGCGAATATTATGTACAATAACTGGTTATACCATTAAACCAAACTATACATATTTCATCCTTCCCTTTTAGTAATATCATATAT
>JALTEW010000516.1 GCA_027073795.1 bacterium
TAATCGTGGTGTGGATTGTTTTAAAGGTCAGGGAAAAGCCAGAGGAAGAGGGTAATGTAAAAGAAGCCCTGGAGGAGCCGAGTCGTGAGGTGAAGGCCTCAAAAAGAGATTTCCTCCTCGTCTTCAGGCACCCAAGCTTCTGGCTGATAGCAGCCACGACCTTTGTTCGTTACGGCAGCTACGTGGCGATTTCCGGGTTATGGGCCGGTCCTTTCCTGAGGGAGGTTTGCCGTTTTTCCCTCGTTAAGTCCGGGAATTATCTCCTTGCATTTCCCCTGGGGTTTATTTTGGGTGGGCCTGCGATTGGCTTCATTTCTGACAAAATCCTGAAAAACCGAAAGCAGGTGGTTTTCCTTGGCATGTCCGGCTACAGCCTCATGATGGTACCACTCTGTTTCGGGTCCCAATCGATCCCGCATCTACTTCTTCTTGCCTCCTTCGCGGGAATGGGTTTTTTTACCTCCGCGGGTGGAATTATGTATGCCAACATCAAGGAGCTTCTGCCCGGAAGGATTTCCGGGATGGCCATGACAGGAATAAACTTTTTCACTATGATGGGCGCGGCAACCTTCCAGCATGGAATCGGCGCCTTCATCAAGCGGGTATCCGGATCTAATGTTTTGACAGCCCAGGGGTTTACCTGGGGATTCCGCTTGTGTTTTATGGCCTCCCTTGCTGGAGTGGTGTGCTATTACTTCGTCAGAGAAACCTACATTTCGGACAGGAAGAAAACAGAAAGAGAGGAATAATACATGGTAACATGGTTCAAAGAGACCTTTCCCCAATACAAGAGACGGCTCAAGGTTGCCCTTGGCAAGCGATCACCGGACACGGTTTTTGTGGGGGGGAAGGTCTTGAATGTCTTTACCGGTGAGCTTCTTGAGCAGGATATCGCCGTATCCGGTGACAGGATTGCCTATATACGGTCGGGGCATCATAACATTGGAAGGGCAACGAAACAGGTTGATTTGACGGGAAAGATCGTTGTTCCGGGTTACGTTGACCCCCATGCCCATACGGACCTTTTTTATACTCCATGGGAATTCGCAAGGGCTGTCGCCGCGAAGGGGACAACGGCCGTTTTTTCCGACTCCCACGACATGGCCAACGGACTTGGGATGAAAGGGTTTGTTGAGGTGTTGAAACACGCAGAAACCTTTCCGATCCGGTTTATGAGTGGGGTTCCGCTGGCATCCCCACCTTATCCCGTGGAAGGGGAAGACTTGTATGAGTTGTCGAAGGTGCGGCAACTCCTCCGTTTCAAGCAATTAGTCAGGAGTGGAAGTGAACTGACGCCGTGGGTCAAGGTGATCAATCAGGACGAAGTGCTGTTGAAAAAGCTTTATACCGTGAGAAAGATGACAGGACGCTTGGAGGGACATACCGTAGGGGCGAGGGGAGAGAGGCTTAATGCCCTTGTTTCGGCAGGGATTAGCTCCTGTCACGAGTCATTGACCCCACAGGATGTGGAAGAAAGGTTAAGGCTGGGGCTTTATGTCATGATTCGGCAGGGATCTATTCGAAGGGAATTTGGCGCGCTTTTTCCCTTTTTGAAGTCTTATCACCCCCGCATCATGCTAACGCCCGATGGCCTTTTTGCCGATGAGATATCTCAGAAGGGGTACATGAATGCCGTGCTGGAGGAGGCCCTTAGCCATGGGGCGGATCCCATTTCTGTCATAAGAATGGTAACCCTCAACCCCGCCGTCTATCTTGGGCTGGAGTCCCATCTGGGTGGCATTGCCCCCGGCCGCCTGGCCGATTTCAACGTCCTGGACGACCTTCGTAACCCTACACCGCTTCAGGTCTGGATAGGGGGCCGTCTGGTCGGTCACAAGGGTGAATGGGTTGGCCCGGACATTGCACCGCCCGTGACAACAACTGGAGAGCGCCCTTTTACCACTCCCCCTCTTCGGGCAAAAGACTTTCGCGCCGGATACCCCAAGGGATTTCCCGGGGGAATACCTGTTATCGATGTAATCGATAAAACGGTAACGGGGATCCGTGAATGGATTCCCTCCGCGTGGGTGGAGGGGGCTGCGGAACCTGACCGTGATGTCCTGAAGCTTGCCCTGATCCACCGGGATGGCCCTGCGACCGGCATGGGAATTGGGTATATTCACGGGTTTGGGTTGAATCGTGACACCCAGCTCGCCTCCTCCGTGGCCCATGAAACCCACAATGTCATGGTGGTGGGCGCTGATGACGGGGAAATGGCAAAGGCGGCCAACGAGGTAGTAAAGATGGAGGGCGGCGTCGTGGTTCGCTCAGGAGGGCGAACGATTTACAGGTTGCCCCTGCCTGTGGGTGGGATGATGAGCCTGCTTCCGATGGGGGACCTGGCACGTGAACTGCTGACCCTGCGCCAATTGCTGAGTGAAAAAGGTGCCTCCCTGCCGGATCCCCTCTGGACCTTCGTTTTTCTTTCCTTTACCTCTATCTTACGCCTTCGAATTACCATTTCAGGGGTCTATGACGTTCGGGAAGGGAAGGTTCTGTATAACGCCAGGTCCGCCAACCTCTTGAGCGCTAAATAGGACTTGGATTTTTTTGACGAGATGGATAGGATGAGTCAGGTTGTGAACCTGTGCATGCCTGAAGCGAGAGCTTTCAGGAAGGCCGGATGAGGAAAGCTCTCATCTCACGTCTGGTTTGGCGAGAGGGAGGAGATTTCCCTCTTTCCTCTATGTCCCTTATGGGGTTAATGGAAAGCGAACTGCTCACCTTCCACGGTCACATGAACTGTGTTCCCCTCTTTGTATTTTCCGCTTAAGATTTCCATGGCAAGGGGGTTCTGGATCTCCTTCTGGATAACCCGTTTCAAGGGACGTGCACCGTAATTCGGGTCATATCCCAATGTCGCGAGTTTGTCCTTGGCTATCTCATCCACCTCGAGGGATAGTTTACGCTGCAATAAGAGATCCCCAAGGTATTTGAGCTGGATATCAACGATCTGGCGGATATGCTCCCGCGTCAGGGCGTGGAAGATAATGATATCGTCTATCCGGTTCAGGAACTCGGGCTTGAAGGATTGTTGAAGCACCTCCATGACTTTCTGTTTCATTTCTTCGTACCGTGAGGTTCCAATTTCCATAATCCACTGACTTCCAAGGTTCGAGGTCATGATGATAACCGTATTCTTGAAATCAACCGTCCTTCCCTGTCCATCCGTCAGCCTGCCATCATCAAGGATTTGTAGAAGGATATTGAAAACATCCGGGTGGGCCTTTTCAATTTCGTCCATGAGAACGATGGAATAGGGGCGTCTTCGGACTGCCTCGGTCAGATACCCCCCCTCTTCATACCCCACATAGCCTGGAGGCGCGCCGATTAAACGGGAAACCGTGTGTTTTTCCATAAATTCTGACATGTCGATCCGGACCATGGCTTGTTCATCGTCGAAGAGAAACTCGGCAAGGGCGCGCGCCAGTTCCGTTTTCCCAACGCCCGTAGGGCCGAGGAAGATAAATGAACCTATCGGGCGCTTCGGGTCTTGCAACCCCGCACGGGCGCGGCGAATGGCGTTCGAGACACTTTCGATGGCATCATCCTGGCCTACCACACGTTGTTTAATTCGTTCCTCCATGTGAATTAGTTTTTCTACTTCACCTTCCAGCATTCTTGACACAGGAATTCCCGTCCACTTGGAAACCACGGCGGCCACATCCTCTTCATCCACCTCTTCCTTGAGCATCTTCTTGTCTTTCTGAAGTTCTTCAAGATGCTTCTGCATTTCTTCCAGCTCCTTCTGAAGTTCTACTATCTGGCCGTAACGAATTTCCGCCACCTTTTCCAAGTCCCCTTTACGTTCCGCCTCCGCCTCCTCGTTTTTCAGCACGTCTAACCTGGCCTTGAGATCCCGTATCCTCTGAATGGCTTCTTTTTCATTCTTCCAGCGTATCTGCTTTTGCGCCACTTCCTCTTTCAACTGACTCAATTCCTCATCGATCTTCTTGAGGCGATCCTGTGATGCGGCATCTGTTTCCTTTTTAAGGGCCTGCTTCTCGATTTCGAGCTGCATAATCTTGCGCTGGACTTCATCGATCTCGGTAGGAACACTGTCGATTTCAATTCGCAGCTGTGAGGTAGCCTCATCGATTAAATCAACAGCCTTGTCAGGAAGGAACCGATCTGAGATGTAGCGGTTGGATAAGACTGCCGCCGCGATGATGGCCGAATCCTTGATGCGAACCCCATGGTGGAGCTCGTAACGCTCCTTCAGCCCTCGCAGGATGGCGACGGTGTCCTCTACCGATGGCTCACCTACGAATACCGGCTGAAACCGACGTTCCAGTGCGGCATCCTTTTCGATATACTTACGATACTCATCCAGGGTTGTGGCGCCAATACAACGGAGTTCTCCCCGCGCCAGGGCGGGTTTGAGCATGTTGGACGCATCCATGGACCCCTGGGCCGCTCCGGCGCCAACAAGGGTATGTAATTCGTCAATGAAAAGAATAACTTGTCCTTCTGACTCGATAATTTCGTTCAATACCGCTTTCAGCCTGTCTTCGAATTCCCCCCTGAACTTGGCGCCGGCAATTAACGAACCTAAGTCCAGAGCAACAAGCCGCTTATTTTTAAGGGTTTCCGGCACGTCACCGTTGACAATACGCTGGGCAAGACCCTCAACAATAGCTGTTTTCCCAACGCCGGGTTCGCCGATCAGAACCGGGTTATTCTTGGTACGCCTTGAGAGAACTTGAATGACTCGGCGGATTTCCTCATCGCGCCCAATGACGGGATCCAGCTTTCCCTTGCGCGCTTCTTCTGTCAGATCCCGGCTGTATCGGGTAAGGGCTTGGTACTTGTCTTCTGGATTCTGGTCCACGACACGTTGTGTGCCGCGTATATCTTTGAGGATGGTAAAAATCGCATCGCGCGACACACCGTTTTCCCTGAGAATCTTCCCCGCGTCTGAGGTCTCTTCATTAGCGATGGCAATCAATAGGTGCTCTGTGCTGATATACTCGTCTTTCAAACGGTCTGCCTCGGCCAAGGCCTTTTCAAAAACCTGGTTCAAAGTCGAGGATAAGTAGATTTCCCCAACACCGCCACCCGTGACGGTGGGTTTCTTACTCAAGGCCTTTTGAAGGTTCTGACGGATCGCTTCTCTTGAAACACCCAGTTTCTGAAGAATGGGCTGAACGATTCCCTCCGGTTGCTCAATTAAGGCTTGCAGCAGATGCTCCGGTTCTATCTGCTGGTGGTTGAGGGTTTCCGCTATCTTCTGGGCAGATTGTATGGCCTCCTGGGCCTTGAGTGTAAATTTGTCAAATCTTATCATGGTTACCTCCCGATGAAATTTTTTTCGCAGTCACAATATAATCATGAATATGACCATGTAAAGTAAAAAGGGGCGACAGGTAATGGGCAAGAGTCAATAGAAAAAAGGGTTAGACGAGAGGTAAAACCAGACCGACCAGGTTTCATCCGTGGCTGGAAGCAGCCTTTGCCAGGTGTAGATAGTCTTCGACGGTGAGGTTCTGAGCCCTTTGAACACCCTCAATCCCCGCTGTTTCGAGAAGTTCAGTTAACCTTTCCATGTTTCCATCTGTAAGTATTTTCAGATTGTTTCGCAACATCTTTCTCCGATGTGAAAAGGCGGCCTTGACGATCTGAACGAAATACCTGTTATGCATAGGGTTGGATTTCCGCGCCCGAAGCATCTCGAAAGTCACGAGGGCGGAATCCACCTTGGGATGTGGGATAAAATAATTTGGCGGGAATACTTTTAAGAGGGCAGGGGAGGTGACGGATTGAACATAAACAGAGAGTGCACCATACGATCTTTCCCCAGGTTTTGCGCAAATCCTTTCCGCAACCTCCTTCTGAAACATAAATTGCCACCTTTTGAACAGATGAGTTCTGAGTAAAAGGTGCCGCAGGATTTGCGTGGAAATATTATACGGGAGATTCCCTACTAGGATAACGGGGTTTTCGGCATCCGCCAGGGTTTCCCATGGAAAATGGGTTGCATTCCCTGTGATGATTTCGATTTTCGTCCATCCACTGAAGATTTTTTTCAGATACCTGCAGAGATTTTCGTCCCTTTCAATGGCAAAAACCTTTGCTCCCGCTTCCCCCAGTGCCCTTGTCATCATCCCCTTGCCAGGACCAATTTCAACAACGCGATCACAAGGAGATATGTTCGCCTGCTGCACCATCCATCGGGCTGTATTGATATCAGCGAGAAAGTGCTGCCCAAGGGATTTTTTGGGGTATAGTATCCTTTGATTCATGCTTTTTCTTTATCATTTTACGGTTGGCCCGTAAACGCGCAATGGGACTTGAACAGATTGAAATGCCGGTGGAGATGTGTTAAAAGCCTCCTAAGTGGGAGAAATATGAAACTTAAACGTTTTATCGTCTGTCTGATCGGTGTTTTATTCATTCTTCCCTTTATCATTGGGGTAACACCTTCCCTTCAATGGGGAGATACGCCTTTGAAAACCAATCTCCCTCCCGTTATTATTACAGGTAAATCAACATTCAAGATCCTTGAAACCAGGCGAATCCCAATCCCTTCTCCTTTCCTGCCCGGGGGAAAGAAGCGACCAGTCATTGTGTTATCCGCTACAACGGAACCCGCCGTCCCGGAGGAAAATAAACGGCAGCCCACCCCGCAAACGCCTGGCTGTGCATACAGAAACTCCGTTACCGCAAGGGTTGCTACCCTTTTCAAGGGGGCAGAAGCCTATGACAAACGCGGCAAATACCTCTTCTTGAACCGACGCTACAACGCGGCAATCGAGACTTTTTCCCACCTGATTGAAACGTACCCTGAAAGCAACAGGATTGGGGAGGCCTATTTCTGGATTGGTGAGTCATATTTTCAAATGGAAGATATCCCGCACGCGGAGCAAAATTTCAGGATGACGGTGCAGCGGTATCCTTCCTCTGCTTATACCGACTATGCCTATTATTCCCTGGGATGGATTTCCTACAGAAAAAAGGCCTTTGAGTGGGCCGTTAACTACTTTAAACAAGGGGTGCTTTCCTATCCCAACAGTCCCATTTATGATCACATGCTTTTCTGGCTGGCTGAATCTTACATGCAAAAAAATGAGACGGAACAGGCCTATACCTATTTTACAAAGGTTCTCAAAGACTCTTCTGATCCGCTTTTAACTGTCCCGACACTTTTTGAGGCCGCGAGAATACAATTTCTAAAGAAGGACTTTGCAAAATCCAAGGAAACGCTCAAGAGACTCCTGAAGCGGAAAACCCCTGATACTCTAATACCCAAGATCTATCTTTTAATGGGTTGGTGCGAGTATTTTTTAAAAGACCCGAATGCCCTGGCCACATTTGCTCAGGTCCTCAAGGCCCCTAAGGTTTCTATTTCTCTGAGGGAAGAGGCATATTATGGAAAAAGCCTCAGTGCTGTTCAGCAGGGAAAGCCTGAGATTGCTGAAAAACTTATGGGTATCATGGGTCCTTCTTCCCAATGGTATGGAGAAGTAGCCGTTGAGCTTGCAAATTACTATTTCAATAAAAAGGATTACAAGCGCGCAGGGAAACTCTGCGGGAAGATATTCCAGAATTTCCCCAAAACACCTTATCAGGAAAACGCTTACATGATTCTGGGTAACAGCGCTTACAATACAAGGGACTATTCTCATGCTACCGAATACTATACGCGGGTTATCCTGGGAAGAGTTAACCAGCTCAAACCCATGGCCACGTTTGCAAAAGGGCTTTCTTTTTATCAGATTGGACGTTTCAGGGACGCCATCGATAGTTGGGAAATATTGCTGAAACGCTATCCGAGCTTTCCTCGCCGTCCCGAAGCGCTTTACTGGCTGGGAAGTGCTTACTTGAACCTCCACCAGGAAAAATCAGCGGTATTTTATTTCAACCAGCTCAAAAACGAGCCAGATTACCACCCAAAGTCTTTAATGCAGCTTGCTGAATACTGGTTTGGGCAACAGGCGTGGGGAAATACCCTGAATACACTGAAACAATTTTTGTCTTTATATCCCAGGAATGTTTACGTGGGTTACGCCAAGGGAATGGTGGGAGAAATTTATTTCAATCTCAAGGATTACAAGAAGGCGTCAAGGTGGCTTTCGGAAGCAATTAAGGACGCAAAAATAGCGAATGACCTGGAATACCGGGCAAAAATCGTTTTCATCCTCGGTCAGGTTTATTACCGAATGGGGGATTTCAAACAGGCCATAACTTACTTTAGTTATGTTTCTTCTAAACTTCCCCGAAATTCATTCGATGATGATGCTCAATACTGGCGAGCCATGTCCTACTATTCTCAACAGGCGTTCAAATCAGCCATCCTATCCTTTAAGCGTTTGCTTAAAGAATTCCCCCAAAGCCCGCTGAGGGCTAAAGCAATGATGAAGATGGCGGATTGTTATTATAATTTGAAGGACTATACACAAAGCGATGCCTATTATCACCAGGTGGCCTCTCAGTTTAAGGACAAGAAGGTCAGAGAAAACGCAGCATATGGGAGAATATTGTCTCTCTACCAAAGAGGGGCATACGCGCAGTTTTTCACTGAGACGTCAGCTTTTATGAGGCGTTTCCCTAACTCACCCTTATCCTCAGACGTTGTTCAACTCCTGGCAGAATACTATGAACGCCTAGGTGATATCGACAAAGAAATTGAGCTCATGGGAGGATATTTAAAGGCCCATAAAGTTGCTCCTCAAGCTGATGCCCTCCGATTAAAACTGGCAAGGCTCTTAGTAAAAAGGGGGTTGTACGACTCCGCGCTTGTTCAACTCAGGCTGGTTTCAAATAAATCACCTCATAGCCCATTTCGCAGCGTCGCGGAAAAAGAGATGGGGGATCTCTACTTTGAGCGAAAATTATATCATGAAGCCATCGTCCATTATAAAAACTATCTTGCCTCCGAGAAGCTGCCCCCTGAAACGGCTTGCCATGTAAGAAAACAACTTGCCAGCGCTTTCATATATGCAGGAGAATTGGAAAGCGCGGCACCAGAGATTAAGTTGGGTGCTAAATCTTACGGGGTTGACTGGGCAGCTCCCCTTTACTTGTTGATAGGAGAAGCCTATCAGCAAAGGAAAATGTATAAATACGCACTTAATTCTTTTACAAATGCAGCGAAAGCTACAAATCCTGGAATCAAATGCAGGTCACTGATTTCTATTGCAGGGATCTATCGCAAGACCAAAAAATACGATAAGTCCCTAAAAACACTTCTGATGGTTCGATACTCTTATCCCGAGTGTCGTACCTTATCAGAAAGGGCGTTGCTTGATCTGGCCGTTCTGCTTGGTGAAAAGGGAAGAAGTGATGAGGCCCGGCAGCTCTTATCTGTTTTGGTAAAGTCCCATGACAAGAAGGTAAAAAGACTTGCGCAGAAGGCATTGAATCGGTTACACTAAAAAAGGGGAGGGATCAGATCCATGTATGAACTTTTTCTAAAAGGCGGCATCTTAATGTATCCCATCGCGTTCTGCTCCATTTTAGCGCTGGGAATATTTCTGGAAAGGCTCTGGAATTTAAGGGAAAAAAAGATTATTCCAAAAGATTTTCTCATCGAAGTAGAAGATTTTATCAATCGTCGAAAGATTCATGAGGCATTGATCCTTTGCCGTCGGGACAGGTCTTCCATGGCTTCCATCATCTTTGAAGGCATAAGAAACTTTAATCAGGGAAGGGAAACCGTAAAGGACGCCGTCGAGGGTATTGGCAGGCAGGAAGCTGCAAAACTGGAGCGTTACGTTGGTGTTGTGGGAACAGTTGCATCGATTTCTCCCCTTCTTGGACTTCTGGGAACCGTCACGGGTATGATCAAAGCGTTCAACGTTATCTCTATTCAGGGTGTCGGGAACCCCGGCTCCCTTGCAGAGGGAATCTCTGAAGCTCTGATTACAACAGCTGCCGGTCTGATTGTAGCCATTCCGGCTTACGTCATGTACCGGTATTTAATCAGCAAGGTGGATCGCATCATTCTGACGATGGAAAAGTACTCCATGCACCTGGTTGACCTGTTGGAAGAAAAGAAACGGCCATCTTCTGAGGAGGATATGCCATGAACTTCCGGCAAAGAAATCATCGTGAAACCTCACAATTAGACATGACACCACTCGTTGATGTGGTTTTTAACCTGCTTATCTTTTTTATGCTTTCCACAACATTTGTAACAACACCGGGGATAAAGATCAACCTTCCAGAGGCATCCTCCAAGGAGCTCAAGGTTCAAGAAAAGGAGGTTAGAATCGCCCTGACAAAAAGCGGGAAGATATATCTGAATCGAAAGCTTGTGAGCTTGGGCGATGTTAGAAACATTCTCAAACAAAAGGCGAGAATTAACCCTAAAATGCTTGTTATTATCCAGGCTGACGAACAGGTGATCCACGGAAAAGTTGTGCAAATCATGGATATTGCCAAGACATCCGGTCTAAATAAATTAGCCATTGCTACTCGTCCAAGAAGAAGAAAAAAATAAGGTGGTGTGAACCCATTTGTACAATTCACCCGCTTTCTCAAAAAATCATCTATGGAATTTATTAATCTTTATTATTTTTTCCCTGTTGTTCCATGCAGTAGTCATTGTCACAATTCCAAACTTTCTTTCCGTTAAAAGAATAGAAATTATACCTGTTGTCTATATCAGACCCATGGAGGTAAGGATCAAAAAACTTCCTCCTTTCCCCGCTGCGAATAAGGAACCCCCCAAGAGACATCAAGCCCCTATCAAAATGGAAAGGGATCAGTTCATCTTGAAAAAGGTTCAGTCAATTAGTGTTGGGAAAGGGCTTTTTCTGCCACCGCCGTCCATGCAGTTACCTGTTTCCGAATTTCTTGGAAAAGAAAAGATAACAGAATCATACGCTTCAAAGGGGAAAAATCAGGAGAGGTTGGGAAGGTATCCATTTAAATCCGGCCTTCCAACCCTTCTTCCGAGAAACTTAACAGAGACAACATCTTTACCATCATCTCGGATTGGAAGCTCTTTCAGCGAGAGGTTGATTAAAGAATTGAAGCGGGAGATACGTTCCGAACATGTTAAGTCTTTTAAATCAAAAAAACTTTCAAAAACAGCAGTAAAAAAGGTTTCCAATGTGAGGTTAGGGGTTGAAGGACCTATTTCAGTTCGAAAAATTCTTTTCCAACCACCTTTACCAAAGGTTGTTGCCGAACATTCAGTTCAAATAAAGCTGAAGTTCTGGGTTACTCCCAGTGGCATTATAGACCAGATTATTCCTGTGGAAAGGGGAGGGGCGCAAATGGAATCTGTGGCGATTCGTTTCCTGAAGGGCTGGAAGTTTGAACCGCTCCCCTCAGAAGTCAGGCAGGAACGTCAGTGGGGTATATTGACGGTAAAATTTCTGGTTAAATGAACGAGGCGAATTCATTCATAACTGCTGACACAACAAATAAACCAGGTTATCCAGGATATTGGTAAAAAACACGTTCTTAACCACAAATTTTTCTGGAATATCTAACCTGATTGGCGCAAAATTAAGAACCCCCCTGATGTTAGCCTGGATGATACGGTCAGCCACGACTTGAGCTTGTGAAACAGGTGTGGAGATAATAGCGATATCTATTCTTTCCTCTTGGTGAACCTTCATGAGCTCATCAGGATGAAAAATTGGGATTCCACCGATAGATCCCATTCCCAGTTTTTCAGGGTCAATATCGAAGGCGGCAATGACGCGGTAGTTCTGTTTAAGAAAATCTTTGTAAAAAAGGAGCGCGGTCCCAAGGTTTCCAACGCCGAAAAGTGCCAATTTCCACACTCGATCGATACCAAGAATTTTTTTGATATCGGCGTATAAATCATCAACATAATATCCCACACCCCTGATACCAAATTTTCCGAAGTAGGCGAGATCTTTACGCACCTGGGCTGCGTTAACACCGCAGTTTTTTGCAAGTGTCGAGGAAGAGATCACGTTTCTCTCTTCCTCGCGGGCTCGAACAAGACAACGGAGGTAAGCTGAAAGACGCCGGATCGTTACTTCGGGAATCTTCAGATTTTTCCGCCTTTCCATATTTTCGCCAACCATCCTTCCGTGTAACATTCAAGATCGTCAACTTTGTGAAACTTCTCACGTTCTATATCACGCACCATCCTGCTTTTCAAGTATTTACTAAAAGGGAAACTTGTTTTAATAAATATTTGATGGTAAATCTTATACCATGCATAAGATTTCTCTGCAGTGTATGGATACCACTAAAAAGAAAGTTGCCTTATTGTTACTATGCATCATTTTGTTTGTGGCTTTATTACCTCATATAAGTTTTCTGGGAAATAAATTTATTGATGGAGATGATCTGGTTCTTGTCGCACAAAATCCCCTGATTCGAAACATAAACCTCATGGGGCTGGAACATGACTTGATTGGCTTCTTTAAGTATTATTATCCTTCCTTTTTATTGACTTACTTTTGGGGAGGGATTTTTGCGATCTGGGAATTAAATCACATCGGTTTTCATTTCATCAGCTACCTGCTGCATACACTATGCTCAGGCCTGCTCTTTCTCATTCTTGCAAGAAAAACAAAACGGCTGTCAGTACCTTTCTTCAGCACCTTGGTTTTTGTACTGCATCCACTGCACTGTGAAGCAGTGAACTGGATCTGTCGCCAGAATGTCCTTCTTTCAACACTCTTCGGGCTGATATATTTGATTTTAACATTCCTTGACAGGCCTCCTTACAGGGTGCTAAGGATCCTTTCCATTTTGATTGCCGTCACGCTTAGCCCTGTTTCACTTCTTTTCGTGGTTGCTGGACATCTTCTTTTCTCAGACGCACAAAAACCCCTTCCATGGGTTGAGGGAGGGGCAGCCCTCGCAGGTTTTTTTGTTGTTTGGGGCTGGAAAGTACATACATTCCCATTCCGTAACTTGATCATCTGGGCCCCCAGTTCCATCTTCTTCATGGCGCAAAACCTGCTCATACCATGGAAAATTCATTTTATGCTTCCCGCTTTATCGTCAGTCTTCATGCCTCTGACTCTTTTCTCATTTATCCTTCTTTTAGGTACAGGCCTTCTTTATTTAAAAACACACAAAGATTCATGGGGGTTTTTATTTCTTGCCTTTTTCTCCGTTTGGGTATTTCATGCCGGCGCAAAGAGATTTAACGGGGCGTGGACCTATCTCTCTCTTCTATGGATTTCATCAGCGCTTTGCACCGGTTTTACGGGGTTTAATCTCAAAAAGAGACTCCCAAAATATATTTCTCTTCTATTTCTGGTAACCATTTTTTCATCTTTTGGTGCCTTAACCTTTGTCAGGAATAAGGTGTGGGCTAAAACAGAAACGCTTGTTAATGACGCTTTACAAAAGGCACCTTCTGATTCAATGCTCCTTGCCATGTATGGCCATTACAAGGCCGCCATGCTCAATGCCAGGGTAATGGAAAAGGCCTTCCGCAATATCAAGCATCCCACCCCTGCAACGCTGTGTTTAAGGGCAAAGGCGTACCATCTCGCCTTACGCCTCAGGTCATCGTCCGAAGGCTTTAAGAACCTTTTTCTGAAGTATCCAGATCAAAAAAGAGACAAGTATTGCTTGTTTGATTATGCCGTTTTGGAATTACAGCGGGGCCGGGTTCAAGAGGCCAAGAAACTATTTGAAGAAATTATAAAATACGATCCCTATTTCATCTACGCATGGCACAATTTGGGAACCCTTTTGATTAAAGAGAAAAAAGAAGAAGGGATAAAAATCTTTCACAGGGTTCTTGCTATCGCTCCTGCCTATCAGCCAACCCTTGAAAATCTTGCGTTTTATAACATGAGAAAGAATGCCTATGATAAAGCTGTCCTCTATTTAAAAGTCGCATTGAAAGGCACTTCGTGCCATGATACGCAGGTCTTCTACCGGGAATGGATTCATGCCATGAAAGAAAAAAAGATTTTTAAATACGCTGCCTTGCAATGGGCCAAACTCACTCCCCCCGAGTGATTTTGAGAGATTATGGCCCAGGTGGGCTGGAGGAAGAATGATGCACTTTCATGAAGAAGGCAATGAAATTAAAGTTTCCGTCATCATCCCCATGTATAACGAGGAGGAGAATGCACCTGCTACGATAAAAACGGTCGACGAATCACTGAGTGAGTTGGAGTGTTCTTACGAAATTATCCCTGTTAACGATGGCAGCAGTGACCATACCTTGGAGGT
Source organism: bacterium (assembly GCA_027073795.1). Classification (GTDB taxonomy): domain Bacteria; phylum Desulfobacterota; class S145-22; order S145-22; family S145-22; genus S145-22. The sequence continues at coordinate 14,131 of JALTEW010000516.1, forward strand.
CCTGAGGGAAATTTCGCGAAAAAACAAAAACGTTCATGTAGTTTCTTACCCTGTGAACCGAGGAAGGGGAATGGCCCTGCGGGCAGGTTTCAATCATGCAAGGGGGGCTTTTCTAATTACAATGGATGCCGACTTGAGTTATTCCCCTAAGTATATCAAAGACATGGTTCATATTCTCGAGGGTCATGAGGCGGATATTGTTGTGGCTTCTCCCTATATGCCGGGAGGAAAATTAAGGAATGTTTCGTTCAGGCG
>JALTEW010000517.1 GCA_027073795.1 bacterium
CCATGGGTTATTGAGGAACGGCCAGTGCCCGATATCCTGGTGAGAAAGGGGAAGAACCGCGCCCGCCCTCAGGGAATCCCGGGCCGCGAGGCCACAGGGCGTCAGCCCAAGGGCTTCCCCCGCCTTTAAAATCAGGTCCCAGACCTTCACAATATCGGCAGCTTCCGTGAAAATCTCGAATCCAAATTCTCCCGTGTACCCGGACCGGGAGAGGAGAATAGGGATTCCGTCTAACAGGATGGCCCCCTCCGGGCCGTCAAAACCAAGGAGTCCCCCCTTGAAGCTGAAATAAATCACGTTTTCAAAGACCTTTTCAGGGTCCTTGAGCAGAATTTTGAGCACCTTTGCCGAGAGTGGCCCCTGGATGTCCATCTTCCCCACCCGGTCTGTCAGGTCGTGGATGGACACGTTGAAGCCATCCGCGTATTGGTTGAAGTGTTGGGCGATTATCCCTCCCATGCCCGCGTTGACCACGCAGAGATAGCGGGCCTCGTCGAGTTGATAGACGATGGCGTCGTCCACAACATGCCCTTCCTCGTTCAGGATGACGCCATACACGCATCGCCCCGGGATCAAGGGATGGTTCAAGGGACCAATACAGCGGCGAAGATCTCTGGAAAAACAGCGCTGTAAGAGGGTAAAAGCATCGGGTCCTTCCAGGGTGACAACAGCCATGTGACTGGTATCAAAGATCCCAACATGGGTTAAGACGGCAAGGTGTTCGTTTTTCGCGGAAGAATACCATAACGGCATTTCATACCCGCCGAACTCGGCCATATTGGCCCCTTGACGGCGGTGCCAGGCGTTGAGTGGGGTCGTTTTCATCGCTTCATTCCTTTCAAGTCCAACAAGAATTTTATTCGTGCTTGTTTCTTTCAGCAGGCAAATTACCTTGAAATGATGAAAATGTCAAGAAAAAAATAAAAATTTTATATTTTTGTAAAAAAATATTGACAAAACTGAGAGATTCTGCTATAAGTGGCGGCAACATGGAAAATATAACGTGGTTACCAAAGAAAGAGGTGAGGAGATTCAGTGGTTAGAGTAGCCGTTCTGGGCGGCGGTCCCGGTGGGTATGTGGCAGCCATTCGCTGTGCGCAATTGGGGGCAGAGGTTACCCTAATTGAACGGGACCAGCTTGGAGGGACCTGCCTGAACCGTGGATGCATTCCCTCGAAAATTCTCAAGACTACGGCGGAACATCTAGAAATGGTGAAACGCGCGGCCGAATTTGGTATTGGCCTGACAGGTGAGGCACGCATCAACATGGATAGGCTTCTGGATCGAAAAGAGCGTATTCTTCAATGGGAGCGTCGGGGGGTTGAGGCGCTGCTCAAACGGCATAAAATAAACCTCGTCCACGGTCATGGCCGAATTGAAGGATATGGAAGGCTTTCTACTCAGGGGAAGGATGGAAAGAAAACGCTGTTTTCTTGGGACGGGCTGATACTCGCGACGGGTTCTCGGCCAGCCGGTATCCCCGCATTCCCTTTCGACAGCAAACATATCATCTCCAGTGATGATGCCCTTTCCTTGACAGAGTTGCCCAATTCCCCGGTTATTGTGGGGGGTGGCGTGATCGGATGTGAGTTTGCATCGATACTTTCCGCTTTTGGCGCCCAGGTGACGATTGTGGAGGCGTTGAGCCGCCTGCTGCCTTTGCCCTCCGTGGATGAAGAGTGCTCCAAGACACTTCAGCGCGAAATGAAGAAGCGAAAGATCCAGGTTTATACCGGGCATGTCGTTGAAAGTGTTACGCCGTCACCGGAAGGGCTTATCGCGAGACTGGTTCCTTCACCCTTCGCGGAAAACCCCCGCGAGATGGGGAACCCCTTATCCTTGAAAACTGATAAACTCCTTGTCTGTACCGGTCGGGTACCCAATACGGATGACATAGGTCTGGAAACCATTGGGCTTTCAACAGACCCAAAAGGGTGGATACAAGTGGATGACAAAATGACTACGGCTATCAAAGATGTTTTTGCTATCGGCGACGTGTTAGGTCCGGAGAAGGTGATGCTGGCCCATGTGGCTTCGGTAGAGGGGATTGTGGCCGCGGAAAATTGTGTGGGGGGAAACCGGAAGATGAATTACGCCGCGGTGCCGGGAGCCGTTTTTACGACCCCGGAGGTTGCAGACGTAGGCATGACGGAGTCACAGGCCCGCGAAAAGGGCCTGAATGTTCGTGTGGCATCTGTTTTATTCCGCACCAACAGTAAGGCCCATGTCATCGGAGAAATCGCAGGGCAAGTGAAGATTGTTTCGGATAAGAAAACTGGGAAAGTTCTGGGGGTTCACATGGTCGGTCCCCATGTGACTGATTTGATCGCGGAAGGCACCCTGGCCGTTCAGACAGGCTGTACCACCCAGCAGCTTGCCCGTACCATTCATGCCCACCCGACGCTTTCGGAGATTATGGTTGAAACCTCGTATAAGTTGTTGGATATGGAGGTACACGGATAAATGCAGGGCATGTAAATACATATCACATAACGGGTTTTATCGATGGGGCGCTTGACAAGAGGGGAGAGGGCAAGATATGTTCTGCCCTAATCAAAAACTTTTTTATAAGGAGGGTGATATGAAGAGAGGATTTTTGGCGTTAACCATTGTAGCTGCGTTTTTAGTGGTGGGATGGGCAATAACACCTGCCCCTGTTGCGGCGAAGACCATCACCATCGGCCTCAACATTCCTCTAACCGGCGATATCCCGAAAGTCGGGGAAAGCAGCAAGTATGCTGCACAGATGTGGCTGGAGGACATCAAGAAGGCAGGCGGCATCAAGGTTGGGGGTAAAACCTATAAAGTGGCCCTGGCCATCGAGGATAATGAGTCTAAGGCGGATTCCGCCGTTTCAGTCGCAACCAAACTGATTACCGAAGATGGCGTCTTGGCTATTGTCGGGCCACAGGCCTCGAAGCAGGCGGTGCCTGCCGGTGAGGTATGCAACAATTACAAGACACCCATGATCAGCCCGTGGTCCACAAACCCGGCCACGACGAAGGATCGCCCGTATGTTTTCCGAGGGTGTTTTCTTGATTCCTTTCAGGGACCTGTGGTGTCGAACTTTGTAACACAGGAATTCGGCTTCAAAAAGGCCGCGGTCCTTTATGACGTGGCAAGTGACTATCCGAAAGGGTTAGCTGAATTCTTTAAAAAGGCATGGGAAAAACTTCACGGCCCAGGGTCTGTCGTGGCATACGAAAGCTTCACAACGAAAGACACGGATTTCAGCTCTCAGTTAACCAAGATTATCAAGTCTGGTGCCCAGTTCCTATTTCTGCCCCAGTACTATAACGAAGTGCCCCTGATTGTTCAGCAGGCTCACGCCCTTGGATGGAAGAAACCGATCGTGGGAAGCGACAGTTGGGGATCTCCTGAGACCGTCAAGCTATGCGGGAAAGACTGCTATGGGAGCTTCTTCTGCACGCACTATGCCGCTGCCGGTGCCAAGGGTGCCACCAAAGCCTTTATTGACCGTTACAAGGCAAAGTATGGGTACGTGCCTGATGATGTTGCGGCTCTGACCTGGGATTCTCTCCATGTCATTCAGAAGGCGATCGAATCCTGTGGAAAACTGACGGGGAAAGTTAAGAAAGATCGTGAAGCGGTTCGTAATGCCATGGCAAAAATAAAGAACTTCAAAGGGATTACGGGAAATATGACTTTCACGGAGGAAGGCGATCCCATCAAATGCGCCGTTATCGTTAAAATCAGCGACAAAGGTGAATATAGATTTTATAAATCAGTTTGTCCATAATCTAACGTTTACACACAGGTTTTCCTCCGGAGTTCCGGGGGGAGACCTGTGTGGAAAGGGCCCACACAGGTCTTGTAATTTGATTGAATCCTTGAGTTTCTGATAACAGGGGGCAAATGCAATGACATACTTTTTCCAGAACGTAGTAAATGCCCTGCAATGGGGAAGCTTTTATGCCTTGATTGCCTTGGGCTATGCCATGGTTTACAGCATCCTGATGCTTTTTAACTTCGCCCATGGTGATATCTTTATGGTGGGGTCTTACATCGGATTCGGCGTGGCGACAGGGTTACTTTACCTTGTTACTTCAGGATTCCTCGGGTTGCCAAACTGGCTGGTTTTGGTATTCACTATTATTATTTCCATGTTTTTGACGTCTTTTGTCGGGATACTCGTCGAGAGAATTGGATATCGACCGCTCCGAAACGCTCCAAGAGCTTCGGCTGCAATTACCGGACTTATGATTGGTATTATCCTGGAAACAGGAAATCTGGCGTTATTGGGGGCAAGGCGTCTTGGGTTTCCCCCCTTGATCATGTCAAGGACCTATGAAGTGGGTGGCGTATTTGTCACCAACAAAAAAATCCTGGTCGTTCTGATTTCCATTGGATTGATGCTTGCGCTGGATCAGTTTGTGCGTAAAACCAAGTGGGGTATGGCGATGCGGGCCATGTCCTATGACTTCGTGGTCGTGCCCCTCATGGGGGTTTCCATTGATGTCATCGCGCCGTTGACGTTTGCTATTGGTTCTGCCTTGGCAGCGGCGGGGGGTGTCCTTTATGGTATCGCTTATCCGGTCCTGGATCCCTACATGGGGATTCTCATCGGATGGAAGGCCTTTGTCGCGGCAATTCTGGGAGGCCGGGGGTCCATCATGGGGGCAGCCCTGGCGGGATTCCTGCTGGGATTTATTGAAATCTTCGTAGCTATGATTTTCCCCTCGACCTTGCGCGACCTTATCGCCTTTTCAATCGTGCTGGTCATCCTGACCTTCAGGCCATACGGGTTTTTTGGCAAACCTTACAGCGCGAAGTTGAGGCTGTGAGCTGACAGGAAATTCCCTTTTAACACGTGGAGCATCATGGCGGGATTAAGCCGAAAAATTTAGAAACGAGGAACTGGAATGAAAGAGAGGAAGGGCAAGCGATTTTCAAAAATCCGGGGGCGGTTTTCCGGCATCCCCGCGCTGGGGTGGTTGCTGGGTGCCTTTGTCGCAGTGGTGATTGAATATTTCTGGGGGGATCCTCTGTCAGAGATGTTGGGGCTGACCAAGATACCGGTGCTGTTCGGTGTTGTAATTATGCTGAAAAAACCGATGCTTATTCCCGGTGCATTCGCTTACGTTTTCATTATTTATGCCTTGCCGGTTGCCATTGTTGCCAGATTCACCTCTTCGTTGATGAATAAGATTGCGGATATCCTTGATAAATTACCCCTGTGGTTCTCCGCGATCGCGCATCTTGTTTTGCTCTATTACATCCTCGACATCTGGTCTGATATAAGTGATTATCGTCTCCTGTTGCTCAAGCTTTCCTTGATTGCCATCATGCTAACCCTGAGCTTAAATGTGATCAACGGATACATGGGAGAGTTCTCCTGCTCCCATCCCGGGTTCATGGCCCTTGGGGCTTATATCGCTTCGATTTTTACCGTGGGGCTGTTTGTCAATGACCGTATCTTAGGGCATGCGCTCATCTCGACCGTACCTGCCTGGGTCGGGCAGTTTGTCTTTCCCTTCGCACTTATCCTGGGAGGACTGGTCGCAGCGGTAGGGGCACTTGTGGTAGCAATTCCCTCCTTTCGGACACGGGGGGATTACCTGGCAATTATATCATTGGCCTTTATGTTTATCGTTAAAAGTATTTTCGAAAACCTTGAGATTTTTGGAGGCCCCCGTGGACTTGGCGGTCAACCGGACTGGGCCACACTTCCGGCCGTTTTTGTCTGGGCGGTTCTTTGCGTATGGACCATTAACAATTTCGTTGAATCCACCATGGGAAAGGCCTTGAATGCCGTTAGGGACGAGGAATCGGCGGCGGATGCCATGACAGTCAATACAAGAAAGACAAAGATGATTGCCTTCATGTTTGGCGCGTTCTGGGCTGGGGTAGGAGGTGGCCTTTTCGCCCACGTTTTACGGTATGTCAACCCAGGAACATTCGGCCTGAAAAAACTTGCCGAAGTCCTGGCCATGGTTTATTTTGGTGGATTGAATTCCGTGATTGGCTCCATTGTTGGGGCTGTTGGGTTCAATATGCTGAGCGAAATGCTGAGGCCGCTTGAAATCTTCAAATGGATTATCATTCCTACTCTGTTAATCTTGGTGATGATATTCCGTCCAACAGGTCTGATTGCTTTTAAGAGCTTTGATGTAAGGGCCATCCTTAGACCAAAAATGAAGACAAAGGAAAGGGTGTAAGATGATGCCACTGCTTCAGGTTAAAAACATGACGCACTTTTTTTCTGGCCTGAGGGCTGTCCATGACTACAACCTGGTCATTAACCCCGGTGAGGTCGTAGGGCTTATCGGCCCAAACGGGGCGGGGAAAACCACAATTTTCAACCTCATCACTGGGGTGTATAAACCCACAGAGGGAGAGATTACACTGGATGGGGAAAACCTGGTAGGGCTGGCGCCCCACGAAATTGCCTCCATGGGGCTGGGACGGACGTTTCAGAACATGAAACTGTGGCGCCACATGAGTGTTCTCGAACATGTCAAGATGGCTCACTATTCCAAGTTGACATATGGGTTGACAGGGGCCTTTTTTGGTACCCCGAAACGTTACAGGGAAGAGGAGGAAATTGAACAACACTCTCTCAATCTGCTTGGATTGCTGGGGGTTGACCAGTTTGCTGACCAGAATGTGCTGAATCTTCCCTACGGGGTACAGCGAAAGGTAGAGATGGCCAGGGCTTTGGCAGTCCGCCCTAGAATCTTGTTTCTGGACGAACCAACCGTGGGTATGACGCCGGAAGAATTGAAGGTAATGATGGAGATCTTCCGGAAGGTGCACAGCGAATTTGGGTTGGCGATTTTTCTTATCGAACACAGGATGAAGGTAGTAATGGAACTTTGTGAAAGGATTCAGACACTGAATTTCGGAGAGGTTATTGCGGAAGGGACACCGGAAGAGATACAAAACAACCCCAAGGTGATCGAGGCGTATCTGGGGAAGGAGGAGGTTGAATAATGCTTTTAGAGGTGGAAAATCTCCGGGTTTCTTACGGAAAGATCGCTGCCCTCCATGGGATAGACTTTCAGGTGGATGAGGGGGAGATTGTTTGTATTATCGGTGCCAATGGCGCGGGGAAAAGCACAACGCTGCGTGCCATATCCCGGATGGTAGAGGTGGAAGAAGGAACAAAGATGAGGCTGAATGGAAAGGACATGCTTAAATACAAACCTGAGAAGGTTGTCAGCGAGCTTGGAATTTCCCATGTCCCGGAAGGAAGGCGCCTGTTTGGGAACCTGACCGTCATGGAAAATCTCAAGCTGGCGACCTTCGCGAGGAAGGATAAAGATAAGATTAAACAGGACATGGAGCGGATGTTTTCCATCTTCCCGCGCCTTGAGGAGAGGAAAAATCAGGAGGCAGGAACCCTGAGTGGTGGCGAGCAACAGATGCTGGCCGTGGCCCGGGCGTTTATGAGCGCCCAGAAGGTGATGCTTCTCGATGAACCCTCCATGGGGCTGGCACCGAAACTGATGCTGAGCATGTTTGACTCCCTTACCGAAATTAGCCGGGAAGGAACCACAATTCTTCTTGTTGAACAGAATGCCAGACTTGCCCTCAAGTTTGCCCAGCGGGGGTACGTCCTTGAGACAGGGAATCTGGTTATACAGGGAAAATCAAAGGATCTTTTGAACAACCCCGATGTTAAAAAGGCCTACCTGGGGGGATAAAAGCTCGAAGCCCCAATCTGAAAGCGTTTTGTTTTGAGGTATCACTTCTTTCCACTTTTCACCTATAATAGATACGGCACCATCAGATTATATCCCTTGTAAACGACAAAAGTTTCTACGGATTGGACTTCTTTGATTTTTGAAACCTCTTCGGAGATAAAATCGAGGAGCCGGAATTCTTCACTGAACAAAACCGTGACGATGATATCGAATCGTCCCGTGACGACACAAGCAGAAACAACCCCCTTGAGTTTGCTGAACTCCTCCGCCTTAATGATGAGGCTCATCGTGCTCAGCTTGACACCAACGATGGCTGTCCTGTGATCAGGGATCTTCTCGGGGTTGACAAGACCTGTAATGTTTAAGACGCCTTCGGCAATGAGGTTGTTAACCCGGCCTCTGACTGTATTCTCGGAAATACCCAGATCCTTGGCGATTTTTCTGAAGGATTCACGCCCGTTCTTGAGGTGGCGGATAATGGCAATGTTGATATCGTCTATCTTCATGTGGTTGCCTCCCTGTGAGGAAATACAAAAAACACGCTTGTAAATTATGAAATGTCTCCGTCCGTGTCAATATAGATTCTGGGAAGACGAGGGGACATGCGGGTTACGATTTCATAATTGATGGTTCCTGCCTTTTCCGCGATTTCATCGGCTGTGATGGTGTCCTTCCCCTGGCGTCCCAGAAAAACCACTTCTTCCCCGACCTTACCTTTACCCAGGTCCGTTAAATCTATCATAAACTGATCCATGCAGACACGCCCTGCGATGGGGCATCGGCGCCCCCTGACGAGAACCTCACCCCGGTTGGAAAGAGCGCGGGGGATCCCGTCGGCATATCCCATGGGGATCGTACCGATGAGAGATTTACGGGAAGTGGTGAAGGTGCAACCGTAACTGATAGGGGTGCCTTCCGGGACCTCTTTTACGTGAATCAGCTTCGCCTTGACACGCATTACCGGTTGGAGGTCGATCCCGGGATGAATGGCCATCTGGATATCAGGGTAAAGGCCGTAAAGGGAAATGCCAACTCTTACAAGGTTCAGGTGCATGCGAGGGTAGTTGATCGTGGTAGCGCTGTTGGCCATATGTGTAAGTTTGAACCGGAGCCCTTCCTCTCGGAGCCTTCCGAGAAATTTCTGAAACCTTTTGAACTGGCGTTCGGCAAATGTCCCGTCCGGGTTGTCTGCCCAGGCTTGGTGGCTGAAGATACCCTCGACTTTCAGATTAGAGAGGGCTGCGATCCTTTTTATTTTTATGACCGATTCCTGGGTCGGGAGAAACCCAATCCGGCCCATCCCCGTGTCAACCTTTATATGGACGAGCGCTGTTTTACCCTTCTCCCGGGCACGTTGGTCAAGTTGAACAGCCTGCCTTAAGGTATAGAGAGTTGTTGCCAAATCGTAATTAAGGATATCAGCAAAGTCTTCTTCGGGGGTATAACCCAGGATTAAAATGGGCTTGGTAATGCCGTTTTCCCTAAGTTCGATACCCTCCTGGAGCAGGGCAACCCCAAAGCGTTCGACCCCCTCTTCCCCTAGGATTTCTGCCACTTTGATGGCCCCATGACCATAGGCATTTGCCTTGATAATTCCCATGATTTCCGCCCGCCCCCGAAGAGTTTTCCTGAAGGCGGAAACATTGTGTCTCAGGGCAGGCAGGCTGATTTCAATCCACGCCGGACGCAAGGGTACCTCTCCCCCAAAGGGTTAAAAATCTGCTTGAGAACAGGGCAGTCCGAAGGCTTCTGCCACGGCCGGGTAACAAACCTCTCCATTAAGGAGATTTAGGCCCCTTTTCAGCGCCGGGTCATCCGCCATAGCCTTTTTATATCCCTTGTTGGCAATCTCGAGCCCATAGGCCAAGGTAACGTTGGTCAGGGCGATTGTGGATGTGCGTGGCACAGCACCGGGCATGTTGGCTACACAGTAGTGGACCACATCCTCCACGATGAAGGTGGGATCTTCGTGGGTCGTAGGGTGGGAGGTTTCACAACATCCCCCTTGGTCAATGGCAATATCCACAATAGCAGAGCCCGGCATCATCTGGCGGACAATGTCCCGCGTGATCAACTTCGGGGCCCTTGCACCAGGAATTAACACGGAACCAATGACCAAATGACTGTTGATGCACTCCTCCTCGATGTTTGCCGGGTTGGACATGATGGTGACCAGACGGAAGTCCGAGATATCTTCAAGATAGCGTAATCGAAGGGGGTTCTTGTCGAGGATGGAAACCTGCGCGCCGATGCCTACCGCCACAACAGCTGCAGAGTATCCCACGACCCCTCCCCCGATAATCGTGACTCGTGCCGGGCGCACCCCCGAAATCCCGGAAAGCAGTACGCCCATGCCCCCGTGCTGGGACTCCAGGCAGTAAGCACCCATTTGGATGGACAGGCGCCCCGCCACCTCGCTCATGGGGGAAAGCAACGGAAGCGAGCCATCCTCTAACTGAACCGTCTCATACGCGATGCCAACAACTTTTTTATTAAGAAGCCTTTCCGTCAGTTCCCGATTGGCAGCCAAATGGAGATAGGTAAAGATGATCTGTCCGGGGCGTATCCAGTCCAGTTCCGGCCCGATCGGTTCCTTTACCTTCATGATCATGTTACTTTCCATCCATACATCCTTGGGATCATCGAGGATTTTAGCGCCCGCTCGGGCATATTCCTTATCCCGAAAGCCGGAACCCAGGCCGGCACCTTTTTCGACGAAGACCTTGTGGCCATGGGCGATGAAGGCCCTGACACCTGCTGGTGTGGCTGCAACCCGTTTTTCAGCGGATTTAATCTCTTTTGGGATACCAATCTGCATAATTCCCTCCAATTAGAACAAAAAATTTGCGCTTTATTCAATTATAGCGCATGATTGCTTAAAATACAAATGGTTTTAGTCGCCTTCGCGGGAGACCAGGGGGGTGCACGTGAGTTTCAACAGAATGCACTTTCATGAATGTATAACACGCGATACCATTATCCCGTAAGTTCCCGGTTGTATTTTGCCGCTCCATCCTTTAAGGTTAGATCACCATGATTTCCGCCCTGAGTACCATTGTTCCCATTTTTCTCGTCATTGCCCTGGGCTACGGCGTTCGTAAAAAGAGACTGCTGACGGACGCCTTTATGGCCTCCGGAAACAGGATTCTGTACATGGTAGCCATCCCCTGCCTTCTATTTCACAAGATTGCCATCGCACCCTTTCATGGGAGCTTTTTTCCGTGGCTCATCGCCGGGTGTGTGGCGGCGATTTTCTCCATGAGCCTGGTGGTCCTCTTTCTGGGGAAAATCTTATCATTCCCCCCCGGAAAATACGCCACGTTTATTCAAAGCAGCATCCATGGAAATATTGGATATATTGGGCTGGCTGTTTGCTATTACAGTTTTGATGAAAGGGCCTTTGGGATTGCAGGAGTCCTGGCCGGGTTTTTTATCATTGCTCAGAATATCCTTTCCGTAGTCTACTTCCATCTGATTGCGGATCCCGGTATTCGCACCCGGAGAGAAACGGTGGGCAAACTGCTTGTCAACCCCATCATCCTGTCCACCCTCGCCGGTCTGGTAGCCTCTTTTTTTCACATTCCTCTGCCTGTCATCATCGATAAGACCCTGATGATTATCGGGAAAATGGCGCTTCCTACGGCACTGCTGATCATCGGTGGCTCTCTCAATATGGGACAGATTTTTACGGATTTGAAACCGGCCCTGTTGTCATCCGTCCTGAAGATGGTGGGGCTGCCGCTTTTGGGTGTGGGGCTGTTCCAACTGTTCTCGGTGCCAAGAAGTTTGTGGGTGGTAGGAATAGTTCTTTTGTCCGCACCTTCCGCAACGGTCTGTTATATCATGGCGAGGGAACTCCATGGGGACCCGGCTCTCGCTTCTTCAGCAGTTACCACCAGCACCCTACTATCCCTGTTTTCCTTCGTTTTCTGGTTGGCCCTTTTCCTGTAATACGGGAGAGACATTTGGGAGGAGTCAAGCAAAAGGATTTCGAGCGCTACCTGTCAGAGGTTTCCGCACATTATGTGAGGCTTGAAAAGGAGATCAGACAGGTGATTGACCAGATTGTTTCTCCCCTCTGTTCCACCTGTAGCCGGGTTTGCTGTAAGGCGAGTTACTGCAGGCGCACCCTTACCCATCCCTGGTATCGTTTTTTATTTGAACGATACGGGGACGGGGTAAAAATCGCCTGGGAAAGGCGGGAACCTCCACCGGGGCTGGGCCCCAAGGGGTGCGTCATCCGCGCGGGCCGTTATGCCTATTGCTACGTCTACAACTGCCGGGCGATCCTGGAATCCCTTGGATCCGAGGAGAGGAAAAACGCTTTTCAGGAGCTGTCGGATCTCCTGAAAGATATCGGCCTCAACTTTGCCGGCAAAAGGCATCTGACAGATGTCCGGTCATGGAAGGAGATAACCCTGCCGCGGCTTGAAAAGTTGGATAAAAAAATCGAGGAGGGGACAAAGCATTTCAATGAACTCTGTTCCCTCCTCTCTATCAATGAACCGGAGTGAACCCCCGGATTGTTTGATTGTGAGGTGGTTTAGATCCTGCAGGTCCCGGTAAAGAGGTCCTGCTCTGACCATTTGGGTGTAAGGATGAACCCCGGCCGAAACCCTCCGTCGTTATAATCGATCTCTATACCCTTGAGATATTTCTTCAAGGCCTTCTCCATAAGAAAGGTCAAATCCTGAATCTCAAATACTTCATCTTTCTCTTTTGGCTCATCCAAAGCCAATCCAAAGGCTGGCCCCGATCACCCACCGGGGGACATATAGACCCGCAGGGCCGATTCTATGTTATTTTTACTCATGTACTCCTTGATCATCTCGATTGCCTTATCCGTAACTTTAAGCATATAATCTCCTTTTTTGAAGGTTTGGGTAATATAGTCATATTTTAAGAATTGTCAAGACCTAACAGAGGTTTTGACAAAGAAAAGGGGAGAAACCTACCCTGCCTCTCTCGCCTGAAAAATTGCCTGTTGCCGCTCGGGGTGATAGAATCACACTCAATTCTTTGTAAGGGTGGGGAGGTGCCCATGTGTTACAGCATTTCTCTCTATTCGGATGTCAAGGCACTTACCCGGCGTTTTGGCGCCCTTCCGGACATCTCTCTTTCACTGTCGAGATATTACCACATTTCGGCCTTTGCGATCCCCAAGGTGCCCGTCATCACCAATGACAAACCGAAATGGATTCAGGCATTCCGATGGGGGCTTGTCCCCTATTGGGTCAGGGAGAGAGAAAAGGCTGAAGAAATACGCCAGAAAACCTTCAACGCACGGTTTGAAACACTTCGGCAGCGTGCTTCGTTTAAACAGGCGATTGAAAAGCGCCGGTGTCTCGTCCTCGTGGACGGCTTTTTCGAGTTTCGAGAGGTGGGAAGCAGGAAATATCCCTATTTTATTCGCCTGAAATCTGCCGATCCCTTCGCGCTGGCAGGTATCTGGGATGCCTGGTGTGACCCCGACACAGGGGCTGAGGAGAAGACCTTTTCCATTGTAACGGTTCCCGCCAACGAGATGTTTTCCAGGATTCACAATACAAAGAGGCGGATGCCGATGATCCTGGACCAGGAGGGGGAAGAAACTTGGCTATCCCGGCCTTTGAAAAGGGATGAGGTGACGGAGATGGAAAAACAATTCGATCAATGGGTCCTGGAGGCGTATACTGTGTCGAGAGGAATAGCCTCAAGGAATATCGACCCTGAAAACTCCGAGCTGATCCAGCCTCATGAGTATCCTGAGCTGGAAGGAATTTGAAAGGGCATGGAGTGATGAAAAAGGTTCTCATTACCGGTTCAACCGATGGAATTGGAAGACAGACGGCATTTGTCCTCGCATGGAAAGGGTATCATGTCATTATCCACGGGAGGAATGAGGAAAAGGTAGATGAAACCATCCGAACCATTCGGGACACCTCGGACAACCCGGATATCGAAGGTGTAGTTGGAGATTTCTCTTCCCTGAAAGACGTTCAAGAACTGAGCGAAGCGTGCAGCCGGCGTCTTGGACACCTTGACCGTCTAATAAACAATGCTGGCATCTTTCAGAGCCGTTTTGAGAGGTCGGCAGATGGTTACGAGATGACCTTTGCCGTGAACCACCTTGCCCACTTTTTACTAACGCGTGGGTTGCTGCCGCTTTTAAGGAAAGCTGGTGAGGCGAGGATTATCGTGGTAAGTTCCATGGCACATGCCAGTGCCATCGATTTTGATAATCTTCAGGCGGAACATTCGTTTGACGGGTATGAGGCATACAGCGTTTCTAAATTGTGTAACATCCTGTTTACCTATAAGCTTGCAAGGGATCTTAAACAAGCTGGGATCACGGTAAATTGCCTCCACCCCGGGGTCATTAACACGAAGCTGCTGAGAAAGGGATGGGGCAGTATTGGTGCCAGCGTAAAAGAGGGGGCTAAGACATCGGTTTATCTCACAGATAGTCCCCAGGCAGCGGGCATCACGGGACGGTATTTTGTAAACAGCCGGCCCACGCGTTCAGCGCCTGTCTCCTATGATATCTCTATCCAGGAACGGCTATGGCAAATCAGTGAAAGGTTGTGCGAGGGGTGAATACATCAGGGGTAAAGGGCTTTTTCACAATCCAGAAAGAAAAGGAATCAGGTTGATTTCTCGAATAATCCTTCCTCGAAATTTTAAACCTTGTGACAGTGAAGCATTCTCTACAGGAACAAAGA
>JALTEW010000518.1 GCA_027073795.1 bacterium
AAGTCGAACACCTTGAAGTTTTATGCCTTTTCCTTCCACCTTCATCTGTCTACCTTCTATCTCAAGCCTGCCCCTTTTGAATCTGAAGCTTTTCCCATTGTCGCTAATCACGACTTTTAATAAGTGTTTCAGATTGAGCCATATTAAAAAGATGGTTTTTTACAGATTTTTTATAAAAAAATGATGGTTTTTCCCTTGACAAATCCCAAAAAAGATGGTTTATTTGCCTTATGGTGGCAGGAAGTGGGGAAAAGTGGTAAATAAAATAGGGGGAAAGGATGTTCAGGGGAAGATACGAAAACAATGTTGACCCAAAAGGCCGTATTAGCATCCCTGCTCGTTTCCGTGAAATTCTTCTGCAAAAATACGATGATCATCGGGTTTTTGTAACCAATTTTGACCATTGCCTTTTATTGTTTCCCTATACCGAATGGATAGAGCTGGAAGATAAGGCCAGCAAGATATCTATGTTCAACAAAGAGAGCCGGGCATTCATAAGATTTTTCTTTTCAAGTGCGGCCGAATGTTCTTTAGATAATCAGGGACGAATCCTTATCCCGCAATCTCTTCGTAAGTATGCCGGATTAGAAAAGGAAGTCATCCTGCTGGGTGCCTTGAAAAAAATAGAGATCTGGGACAGAAAGCGCTGGGATGATGAAATGGAAAATCTTTCCAATAACATCGACGCCATCAGTGAAACCATCTCTCAACTGGGGTTGTAAATGGGCGCAACAGACCAGGACCTCATCACGATAAAAATTATGGCAAAATTGGGAAGTTCAACCCTTTTGTACAATCTTAATCAATCGACAGGTCATCCCTCGGAGGTCAATACATTTGAATGATGAGCCGTATTTCACGTCACATCCCAATTCTTGCAGAAGAAGTTCTGAAGATTTTGGATTGCCAGCCCGGGGGAACATACATCGACGCGACACTTGGAGGAGGTGGACACGCAAAAATGATCTTGAACGCCTCTTCGCCGAATGGCCTTCTGATAGGAATTGACCGCGACTTAAACGCGCTGAGAATCGCTCGCGAGACACTTGACAACTTTCGAGAACGGACAAAATTCACTCATGGGAATTTTAAAAACTTGAAACAGATCTGCCATTCCATAAACGTTTCGGAAGCCGACGGAATCCTGATGGATCTGGGGATGTCATCAAACCAGTTGGAACAAACCCACCGGGGGTTTAGCTTCAAATTTCCAGAGGATCCCCTCGACATGCGGATGGATGAAACCACAAACCTTACAGCCGCAGAGATTCTGAACCAATTTTCAGAAGGCGCTCTCCGGAACATCCTGTGGCGATACGGAGAAGAGCGATGGGCCGCCGCCATCGCCCGAGAGATCATCTCAACAAGAAGGGCCGCCCCATTAAAACAGGTTAAGGACCTGATATCAGCTATTAAACGTGCCCTTCCTTCAAAAGCGCGCCATGGCAGACGTCACATGGCAACCAAGACCTTTCAGGCCTTGAGAATAGTCGTCAATCAGGAACTGGACTCTCTTCGGCAGGGGCTGGAAGCGGGTCTCTCCCTGCTTTCCCCTGGAGGACGGATGGTTATTATAAGTTTTCATTCCCTCGAAGACCGAATCGTCAAACAGTCATTTATAAACGCCCACAAGAATCCAGGGGCGTTTGAAGGCAAACGCTTTTCCATCCTGACCCGGCACCCTGTTCGTCCAACTCAGAAGGAAATCGAGGCCAACCCAAGGTCAAAAAGCGCAAAACTTCGCGCCATCGAAAGGAGTCTCCCATGAAGGCATCAAATCCTGCCTATCCCAGCCGTGCCATCACCTGGACAAAAACAGGGGCAGCGAACCATAAAATACTCCCAATATCAGAAAACAGTCCGACAAAAATCGTGGTCTTGGTCTCCCTCGTTTTTGGTCTTTTTCTATTGCTTCTTGTAACGGTGTGGATACACATCGACTTTGTTCATCTGGGGTATCGGATAGCGCACCTCAAACAGCAGGAGAGGATGTTAGAATTGGAAAACCGGAACCTCAAACTTCAGAAGGATACCTTTCTCAGTCATACAAAACTCCAGTCACTGGCAAGAAAAAAGTTTCACCTAAACCCTTTAACCCCCGAACAAGTCTTCGTCACCGATGAAAAAGGTCAGTTCTAATAAGGCATATCATGTCCGGCTGCTGTTTATCTTCATTACGGTAGAGCTCCTGTTTGCCATTTGCATCGCAAGGGCCTTTCAACTTCAGGTCCTTGAGGGAGCAAACCTGAAAACACTGGCGGAAAAACAGCATCATGGGATCATTACTTTATCCCCTGACAGAGGAATTATCTTCGACAGGAATGGTAACCAGTTGGCCGTCAGTACCATGACCTCTTCCCTGTACGCCCACCCGACAAAAATAAGCTCGAAAAAAAAGATATCCCGCCTCATCGCCAGAATTTTGAGGCCTCGGCATCAATCCTTCTATCATTTCAGCAGATACATCTATAAAAAACTTCACCGAAAATCGCCTTTTGTATGGATAGTTAGACACCAGGACCCCCAAAAAATACAAAAAATTATGAAAATGAAGATAAAGGGGATAGGGACCATTCCGGAGCCGAAGCGGTTCTATCCACGCGTCTGGCTTGCAGCGCAATGCCTCGGTTTCTGCAACATTGACGGCGTGGGACTGGATGGGATTGAACTCAAGTATGACAAGTATCTGCGGGGCAAACCAGTCCGACTCATCGTAAAACGAGATGCTAGGGGAAATCCTATTATCACAAAAAAACAAGAGGCCTTCGCTTCCTCCATCACTCACAACATCTTCCTCACTCTGGATGAAACCATCCAGCATATCACAGAGGAAGAACTTGCCCGGGCAGTTGTCCTTCACAGGGCGAAAAGTGGGATGGCTGTGGTCATGAATCCCATGACAGGTGAAATCCTGGCAATGGCGAATTATCCCTTCTTTAATCCCAATCGCCGCCCCACGGATGTAGCCAGCCTGAGCAGACGAAGAAATAGAGCCGTGACGGACTTCTTCGAGCCTGGATCCATGATTAAGCCCTTCCTCGCCGCCGCGGCCATTGAAAGTGGACGATACAAAGGGGTGGAAAGAATAAATTGTGAAAACGGACACTTTAGAGTAGGACATCATACAATCCATGATGTTCATCCCCACAAACTTCTCAAGCTTGCCGAGGTAATTAAGTATTCGAGCAATATCGGGGCGGCAAAAATCGGGCTCAGCCTTGGGAAAGAAACTGTCTATAAAATTTTCAGAAAATTTGGCTTTGGGCAAAAAACGGGGATCGACCTTCCTGGGGAATCCCCCGGAGTCATGCAACCGCTCAAGTCCCTACCGCCCATTGCCCTGGCAACGATTTCGTTCGGGCAGGGTATTGCCGTCACCGCCCTGCAACTGGTGACGGCCATTTCTGCCATTGCCAACGGCGGGGACCTCATGCGGCCGTATATCGTGGAAAAGATTGTAGGTAACAAGGGTGTTCCCATCCTCATCCATCGGCCGACACGCATCCGGAAGGTTCTCACTCCCCAAACAGCCCACCTCATCACCTCTTTCATGGTAGGGGTGACAAGCGATGGGGGGACAGGTACCCGGGCCGCCATTGAGGGCTTCACGGTGGCGGGGAAAACGGGAACCTCACAGAAACCACTGATGGAGGGGGGAAAAGGCTATGACCCAACCAAATTCATCGGATCTTTTATAGGGTTTGTGCCGGCCGACGATCCCAGGCTTGCTATTCTTGTTGTAATCGACGAACCCAAGGGGATTCCCTATGGCGGTGTTGTGGCAGCCCCGGCCTTCAGGGGCATCGCTTTTAGGTCCCTCCAATACCTGAATGTCATGCCGCATATTGAAAAGACCCCTCTCGTTGCCTCATTGCATCCATTTCCATCTTCGAGAAAAGCGACACCCATGAAGCATAAAACAAACCCCCTGAAGAACATTAAACAACCCTCCGCGCCCGAAGTAATTGCCCTCCCGGATTTCTCTGGTATGAGCATGCGGCGTGTTATCCGCTGGGGCGCCAGACACGGCGTCAACCTCACCCTTAAAGGAAACGGGCAGGCTTTCCGCCAATCCCCCAAACCGGGAACGCCCGTTCCACCCGGAGGGAGGTGTTCAGTATGGTTCACCTTTCCCTCCTAAAAGAGGATCCCATGTTACCCCCCCCAACATGGTCCATACACAGCCTCCTTCCGGGACTCCCCATCATTATGAAACGCGGGCCTGAAAATGTGCCTATTACTCGTATAACCCACAATTCAAAGGAAGTCGTTCCAGGAACCCTCTTTGTCGCCATTAGGGGATATGCCACGGATGGGCATACCTTCATCCCTGAAGCCATACGCCGGGGTGCGAGCTGTATCGTCCTGGAAGACCCCTCCTATATTCCTCCTGACCCTTCTATCCTCACCATACAGGTTCCCAGCTCACGCCAAGCCATGGCACTGATCGCCTCAAATTATTACCAGAACCCAACCCGGCATCTGACCCTCATTGGTATTACAGGAACCAACGGCAAAACAACGCTGACCTATCTGCTTGAGTCGATTGTTAACAGGTCCCATATTCCGAACGGTGTCATTGGAACGATTAATTATCGTTTCGGCACTACATCCATCGAGGCAAAAACCACCACGCCGGACCCCCTCGTTCTCCAGAAAACCCTCTCTGCAATGGTTGCCTCTGGGATCAGGGTCGTTTCCATGGAGGTTTCCTCCCACGCCCTTTCTCTTCACCGGGTAGATGGGTGTCACTTTGACATCGCCGTCTGGACCAATCTCTCCCGGGACCATCTGGACTTCCACCGCACGATGGAGGATTACTTCAAGGCCAAAGAAACCCTCTTTACCCACCATCTTGCGTTTAGCCAAAAAAACAACAAACGGGCTGTTATTAACCTTGACGATCCATACGGGAAAAGGCTTAAAGATGCCCTTACCGATGTACCTGTCCTGACCTATGGAACCACGATCGAAGCGGATGTTCATCCCATCAATGTTGAACTGAACACATCTGGCACCACCCTGTCAGCAGAAACACCGGGTGGGAAGTTATCTCTTTATTCCAACCTTATCGGGTATCATAACCTGATGAACGTCTTGGCAGTGATTGCCATAGGGGTGTCGCTGGACGTTCCAGCGAATGCCATAATTGAAGGGCTGAAATCCATTGTCATCCCCGGCCGCCTTCAACGGGTTGAAAACTCCCTGGGGATTGATGTCCTGATCGACTACGCCCATACCCCCGACGCCCTTGAGAATGTCCTGCAAAGCATTAAACCCCTTGTCAGAGGCCGGATCATTACCGTTTTTGGCTGTGGGGGAGACAGAGACAGGGGAAAGAGACCTCTGATGGGAGCCATCGCCGAAAGGCTTTCCGATCTCGTGATTCTAACAAACGACAACCCCCGGACTGAAGATCCTGACATCATCCTGAATGAGATTGAATCCGGCATTTCCATCCTGCCACCCCTTGAGGAAAGTGATTTTTCCTCCGCCATCAAGGGATACCTCAAAATGCCAGACCGGAAAAACGCCATTCACCTCGCCATTCATATCGCCTCACCCGGCGACATCGTTCTCATCGCCGGAAAAGGACACGAGCCCTACCAGATTATTGGCACGACAAGAATCCCCCTTTCCGACGCGGACGTCGCGAAAGAGGCGGTCAGAGAAAAAGCGAGGGCAAGGGGATGAACTGGAAATTGATGGAAATCATCGAAACAGCAGGAGCAACCCCCGCAACTTCCCCGGACCACTCCCTCATACTGAGAGGAATCAGCACGGACACCCGCACCCTGCGGAAGGGGGAACTTTTTGTGGCCCTGAAAGGGGTACGTTACGATGGCCATCAGTTTGTGAAAGAGGCTGTCTCAAAAGGAGCCGCCGCCATTCTCGCCCAGGATCCCACCCCCATTGTGCAGGGGATTCCCCATCTCTTTGTTCCCGACACCCTCCGAGCCTATGGAAAAATCGCCGCGGCGTATCGAAGAAAATTGAAAGCACGGTTCATTGCCATCACCGGATCCATGGGCAAAACCACCGTCAAAGAGATGGCCCACGCCATCCTCTCAAAAAAATACAAGGCCGCGAAAACGGAAAAGAATGAAAACAACCAGGTCGGCGTCCCGAAAACCATTCTGGGAATCCCCCCTGATTCCGATGTGGCTGTTATCGAGATGGGATCAAACATCCCGGGAGAAATTGCCCTCCTGACGGAAATTGTACAGCCTGATAAGGCACTTGTCACAAACATTGCTCCTGTACACCTTGAACGTTTCGTTTCTCTCGAAGGGGTTCGGATTGAGAAGGGAGCCCTTTTTTGGCGTTCTCCCCGGCGTGCCATCCGTTTCATCAACAGAGACGATACAAACATTCTGAAAATTCCTTACCTGCCTGACTGGCCAACCCTTTCGTTCGCGACCGAGGAAAACGCGGAAGTAAAGGGAAGTCCTCCTGTTCCAATGGGTTTGAAAGGGACCCGTTTCACGCTTTCAGCGCGCGAAGAACATATCGAAATCATCCTTCCCCTGCCCGGAGTCCACCACGTCAGAAATGCCGTTGCCGCGGCTGCCATTGGAATCTCGGAAGGTGTGTCCGTCAGCGATATCAAAACTGCCCTTGAATCCTTCAAGGCTACTGAAGGACGCCTGGAACCCATCTTCACTTCCTCAAGCTGCATCGTCCTCAACGACACTTACAACGCCAATCCCGTAGCCACTGCTATGGCTATCAGGACACTCGCCACATTTAATCTCTCCCATACCACCGTCGCCATCCTTGGAGACATGCTTGAACTTGGGGAGAGTTCAGAAACCTATCACGAAAAAATCGGGGCGGAATGCGCAAGGCAAGGAATTCATCTCCTGGGGCTCACCGGGACATACTGTGACGCTATCCGGAGTGGCGCAATCGAAAACGGATTCGATAAAGACCGGATCTTCACCTTTGAGAATGCCAGGCAACTTCTGCAACACCTTGGCCCTTACCTCCAACAGCCTTCCGTCATCCTCGTAAAGGGCTCCTTTGCCCTTAACATGAGCCAGTGGGTAAAGGTGATTCTATCTGCCTTTGATACAGAGGAGGGACATGTCTGATGCTTTACCATTTCTTATATCCCCTCCATACCCACTTTACAGTTTTTAATGTCTTTCGCTATATTACGTTCCGCTGCATCTACGCGACCATCACCGCTCTGATCATCAGTTTTATTGCCGGGCCCTATCTGATCAGGCGTCTCAAGGTTCACCAGATTGGACAGGCCATCCGAAAGGACGGCCCCGCTTCCCACCTGAAAAAGGAAGGAACCCCCACAATGGGGGGGGTCTTGATTCTCATCTCTATCATTGTCCCGACACTTCTGTGGGCAGACCTGGCCAATCTCTACATCTGGATAGCTATATTTGTCACATCCTGTTTCGGGCTTCTCGGGTTTGCGGACGACTACCTGAAGGTAAGTCGAAGAAACGCCAAAGGCATCCAGGCGCGTATGAAACTCCTTGTCCAATTCATCGTAGCGGCCATCTGCACCCTCGCCTTGATGAAGATGCCAGGCTTTCCCACCACCGTTGTGTTCCCATTCTTCAAGCACTTTTCTCCCGATATCGGCGGGTTCTATCTCATCCTCGGCATTCTGGTCATTGTGGGGACCTCTAACGCAGTCAATCTCACGGATGGGCTGGACGGTCTGGCTATCGGTCCCACCATGATCTCGGCAGCAACCTACACCCTTTTTGCCTATCTCGCAGGACATGCCATTATCTCCAGATACCTAAATATCCCCTATGTCAAGGGCGTCGGAGAACTCTCCATCTTCTGTGGATCCATGGTGGGGGCAAGTATGGGCTTTCTGTGGTTCAATACCTATCCGGCACAGGTTTTCATGGGAGACACGGGTTCCCTGTCTCTGGGTGGGGCCCTCGGGATGGTTGCCCTCATTACAAAGCAGGAACTCCTCCTCATCATTGTAGGGGGGCTCTTTGTCATTGAAACATTATCCGTCATTATTCAGGTAGCTTCCTACAAACTTACAAGAAAAAGGGTGTTCAAAATGGCCCCCATCCACCACCACTATGAGCTCAAGGGATGGGCAGAACCCAAGATTATCGTGCGTTTCTGGATTATCAGTATCCTGCTGGGACTCATTGCCATCAGCACGCTGAAGATACGTTAGGAAACTAAATGGAACTGAAGGGGAAAAAGGTACTCATCGTCGGAGCGGGAAAAACGGGAAAGGCCCTGATGGATTTTCTTGTCAAAAAGGGGGCACAGGTTACCCTTAATGACAGGAAGAATGCCCCGGCCGATTTTTCCCTTCCGAACTCTGTCGTCCAAACCGTTTGGGGAGGTCATCCAGAAGATCTCTTTCTCTCCATGGATCTCATTGTTCTTTCTCCCGGGGTTCCTATTCACCTTCCCGCCATACAAAGCGCCGCGAACCACGGCATCCCTGTCATAGGAGAGCTGGAACTGGCCAGCAGGTTCCTTTCCCTCCCCGTCATCGCTGTCACCGGGACAAATGGCAAGACCACTACCACGACATTGACAGGAGAAATGCTGAAAAACGCTGGTATCAACACCTTTGTGGGCGGGAACATTGGCCGACCCCTGATTGAGTTATGCGCCTCCCCGGCCAGCTACCAGTGGGCCGTGCTCGAAATCAGCAGCTTTCAACTGGCAACCGCCCCCCATTTTCATCCAAAAGTCGCGGCTATCCTCAACATCGAGCCGGATCATCTTGACTGGCACCCCACCCTCGAAGACTACCAGCAAGCCAAATGGGCCATCGCAAAGAACATGAACGCCAGCGACAGCCTCGTCCTTTATGCCCCACTTCTGGCCAAACGACTCACAAACCTGAAGTGTTCCATTCTCACGTTTACAGATTCTGATAACAACACCTCCACAGCGTATATCAGAGAGGGGAAACTCATCTGGAAATCCCCTACGTTATCCCTTGTCCTCCCTATCCATGAGCTTCATGCGCAACAAACCCACATCCTTATCGATATGCTGGCAGCAGGACTTCTATCTCATGCCGCCGGCGTCCCAAAAGAGGTAATCTCAGACACCCTGCGTTCCTTCCGGGGCCTTCCGCACCGTATGGAATTTGCCGGTGAGGTTGGCGGAATCCGGTTTATCAACGACTCTAAGGCAACCAATGTGGATGCCGTTTTCTGGGCGCTGAAAAGCCTGTCCGGAAACGTTATCTTGCTCGCAGGGGGACTCTGGAAGGGGGGAAATCTCCCGGTATTATTCCCTGAGGTGAAGGCCAAGGTCAAGACCGTGATTGCCTTTGGTAAAAGCGCCCGGATGTTCAGAGACACATTCCATTCAGTAACCCGGACGATAGAAGTCACCACCCTTGCGGACGCCGTTTCCACCGCCTATCATCTCGCAGTGCCGGGAGATACCATCCTGCTCTCCCCCGCCTGCGCGAGTTTTGATCAATTTGAAAACTACAAAGAACGGGGAAGGGCCTTCATGTCTATCGTGGATACCCTGTCAACAAAACAAAATGGGGAAAAACATGTTTCGGCGCAGTGAATATGTCACTCACATCGATTTCATCCTGCTAACCACGGTTCTCGTACTGTCCACCGTGGGCTTCATCATGATCTTCAGCGCCAGCGCCATCCTCGCCCAGCAGAGATTCGGAGATAACCTCTACTTCCTCAAACGCCAGCTCATGTATGGAGCCTTCGGCTTCTTTATGATGTTCGTCCTCAGTAAGATCGACTATCGATGGCTGAGACCCATGGCCTATCCTCTGTTGTTCACCTCCATCTTTCTCCTTATCCTTGTATATGTCCCCGGCATCGGGTTCAAGGTGGGGGGAGCACGGCGCTGGATCCACCTCGGCAGTGCCACAATTCAGCCGAGCGAAATCACCAAGCTCAGCCTTGTCATCTATATGGCCTATTACTTCAGCAAGAAGAAAGATACCATCAGGGAATTCAAAAAAGGGGTTCTCCCCATTCTTGGGATGACCTTTGCGCTCATTGCCCTTATTTATCCACAGCCGGACTTCGGCAGTGCCATGTTTCTGAGCCTTTTGCTGATTACCTTCCTGTTCATCGCGGGTGCAAAGGTTCTTCACCTGGGGATCCTCGGCGCGACAGTGCTCCCCTTTGGACTCTATGCCATTTTTCACGCGGGATACCGTTACCGGCGCCTCATCACCTTCCTCGACCCATGGAAAAACCCAAAAAGCTCGGGGTTTCAGATTATCCAGTCCTTCATCTCCTTTGGATCGGGGGGACTATTTGGCAGAGGACTTGGAAACGGTCAGCAAAAGCTCTTTTTCCTCCCTGCCCCCCATACAGACTTCATCTTCTCAGTTATCGGAGAGGAACTGGGCTTTGCCGGTGTGGCAATTATCATTTTCCTCTTTATGCTTTTCCTTATCAGGGGATTCCGCATCGCCTACCTCGCCCAGTCTCCGTTTGCTTCCTATCTCGCCCTGGGAATCACCCTCATGATCGGGCTTCAAACAGCTATCAACCTGGGCGTCGTCATGGGGCTTCTCCCTACAAAGGGCATTCCACTCCCCTTTATCAGCTATGGGGGATCCTGCCTCCTGGTTACACTGATGGGAGTAGGAATCCTTCTGAACATCTCTAAACACCTGGATGCAAAGGAGACAAACCGATGGTAGCGGCGGCCCGATTCATCTTCTGTGGCGGCGGCACCGGCGGCCACCTCTTCCCGGGCATCGCCATGGCCCTTGCCATTCGCAGAAAGGACCCGGAAAGCGCCATCCTGTTCATCGGTACCCGTCGGGGTCTGGAAGAAAGGGTCCTGCCGCGTTACGGCTTCGAGTTCCGGCCTGTTAAAAGCGCCGGGTTCAAAAATCTGAACCTGGTAAAAAAACTCAAGGCCCTGCTGATCCTTCCCGCGGGGATCTGGGAAGGCCTTGGGCTAATACGTTCCTTCAAACCTCAAGTGGTCGTCGGGCTGGGGGGATATTCCGCCCTTCCCGTTATGACAGCCGCTGTTATCAAACGGATTCGCCGGGTTATTCAGGAACAAAACGCCATTCCCGGATTGACCAATCGTCTCCTGGCCCCCTTCGTGCATCGCATCTTCATCTCTTACGAGGCCTCTGCCACCTACTTCCCTGAAGGCAAAACTGTCCTCACGGGAAATCCCATTCGAGAAAACCTGTGCACCGGGCGTGAGACTGCCTCAGCGGGGCCCGTGCAGCATATCCTAATCCTCGGGGGAAGCCTCGGGGCCCATTTCATCAATAAACTTTGTGTCGCCTGTCTGCCGCATCTACTCAGGGCACATCCAGGGCTTGAGATCCACCTGCAGACAGGAAAGGCGGATTTTTCGATGGCGCTGAAGGCCCTTGAAGGTTTCGGTAAAAGGGCTCACATCACAGCCTTCATCGACGATATGCCATCGGCCTATCGCTGGGCGGATCTAGCTATCGCCCGCGCTGGTGCCACGACCCTTGCAGAGCTCGCGGCCTGCGGAATCCCCGCGGTACTCATTCCCTTTCCCTACGCCGCCAACGACCACCAGACGGAAAACGCCCGCTTCTTTTCCTCGCGTGGTGGTGCCACTCTCCTTCAGGAATCAGAAATCGAAGAGCAGAAATTTATCAGCTTGCTAAACGAACTATTGACGAATCATGAGAAGGTTCGAGACATGGCCAAAAACATGAAGGCCCTGGGGCACCCGGAAGCCGCAGATAACATCGCCACCACCCTGCTTTCCCTCATTCCTTCCCGGGGAGGCACCCTGTGATTCAGAAAAGATTCTATAAAGTTCACTTCGTGGGAATCGGAGGAATCGGCATGAGTGGCATCGCGGAACTCCTCCACAACCTGGGTTATGAGGTCTCGGGCTCTGACCTGCGGGAGTCTGACATCACCCGCCGGCTTGCCGGTATGGGATGCGTCATCAAATACGGACACCACGCAGATCATGTCAAAGGTGCCCATGTGGTGGTCATGTCATCCGCTGTTCAGACCGATAACCCTGAAATCCAGGCAGCAAAGAACCTGCAAATTCCCGTGATCCCCCGGGCAGAAATGCTGGCGGAACTGATGCGTATGAAACAGGGCATTGCCGTGGCCGGGAGTCATGGGAAAACAACGACCACCTCTCTCATCGCCACCGTCCTGAGCAAGGCCGGTCTGGACCCAACCATTGTCATCGGGGGTAAGCTCAACAGCATCGGGAGCAACGCCAGGCTCGGTGAAGGGGAATACCTCGTGGCAGAGGCGGACGAGAGTGACGGCTCTTTCCTGAAGCTCAATCCCGTGCTTGCCATCATCACCAATATCGACGCTGAACACATGGAACACTTCAAGACCATGGACAATCTCCGTAAAGCCTTTATCACCTTCGCCAACAAGGTTCCCTTCTATGGTGCCACTATCGTCTGCCTTGACCATCCGGAGATTCAGCGTATCCTCCCAGAAATCCAGAAACGGATCGTTACGTACGGCGTTTCCACCCAGGCCGATTTCCAGGCAACCAGTGTCCGGCAGGAAGGTTTCGAAACGGTTTTCGATCTCACAATCCAGCAATCCCCACTCGGGGAGGTCCGTGTGCGAATGCCCGGTGAGCACAACGCCCTGAACGCCCTCGCGGCCATCGCTGCCGCCAATGAACTGGGCATCAGCCTCGAAACAACCCGAGGGGCCCTTCAGGCCTTTGAAGGGGTCCAGCGACGGTTTCAACTCCGCCACCAGATCGACGACATTCTCATTATCGATGATTACGGCCACCATCCCAAGGAAATCGAGGCAACCCTGCGCGCGGCCAAAAGCGGCTGGCAACGCCGGGTTATCGCTATTTTCCAGCCCCACCGTTTTACCCGCGTCCGGGATCTTGCAGACGACTTTCACCGGTGCTTCTACCAGGCGGACAAGCTCATCATCACGGACATCTATCCGGCGGGGGAATCGCCCATCGAAGGTGTCCATGCGAAAAACCTCTATGAAGGGATTCTCCGCCACGGCCACCGGGATGTCACATACATTCCAGACAAGGAAGATATTGCCTCTGCCCTTGCATCTATCATCCAGCCTGGCGATATGGTCATCACGCTGGGTGCCGGCGATATCTGGAAAACGGGGGATAAACTGGCAGAGATGCTCAAAGAAAAACAATGAAGGTAAACTGGATGACACAACTGAGACAACATTTTGGCGACGCTTTCATCGATGGACGGCCTCTGGGCCCCCTGACTACCCTGAAGGTAGGCGGCCCCGCCCAAGGGTTCCTGACGGTCACGAATGTGGAAGACCTGAAACGTGCCTTGCAAACCGTTGTCAACGCACACATCCCTTTCCTAATCATCGGAAAAGGCGCCAACCTCATTATTCCCGACGAAGGCTTTCGAGGGCTCGTCATTCAGCTAAAGGGAGATTTTGAAACCATTCGCGTAACCAGAAAAACCCACACCTTCGTTTATATCCGGGCAGGCGCGGGATGCACGCTGTCCAGTCTCCTTTCTTCCGCGGCCGACGCGGGTCTTTCAGGCCTGGAACCCTTTACAGGCATCCCGGCAACCATCGGCGGAGCTGTCCGGATGAATGCGGGAATCCCTGGCCTTTCCCTCTCCGATATCCTGGCATCCATCACATGCCTTCGTCCAGATGGAACCGTTATCAGACGGCATGCCAGTCGGCTCCACCCCACGTATCGTGACATGTGCCTACCCGAAGGCTGGATCATTCTAAATGCCACCTTCAGACTCACCCCCGCCCCGGAAAAGGAGATCCAGGAGAGGATGCAAGACTACCGAGAAAAGCGGGGGACCCAGGCGTGGCAACGGCACCCGACAGCCGGTTCTATCTTCAAAAACCCGCAGGGGAAATTCGCCGGACAACTTATTGAGGAAAGTGGCCTCAAGGGATACCGGGTCGGAGACGCTCAAATTTCACCCGATCATGCCAATATCATTATCAACAGGGGCCATGCCACGGCGCGCGACGTGCTGGATCTCATCACCTTCGCACAGGAAAGGGTATACGAAAAAACGGGCGTGAAGCTGGACCTGGAGGTTGTCATTGCAAAGAATTAGACGCTATGCGAATGCTAAGATTGCCGTTCTGATGGGTGGCCTGTCAAGGGAACGGGAAATCTCCCTCAAGACGGGAACCGCAATCGCACACGCACTATGTGAGAGAGGATACGACGTCACCGTCATGGACGTCTCGAGGGATATTGGCCTCCAGCTTGTGGAGAAGGGGATCGAGGTCGCCTTCATCGCCCTGCACGGCAGGTGGGGAGAAGACGGCACAATCCAGGGACTCCTGGAAATTCTTCAGATCCCCTATACGGGCTCGGGTGTCAAGGCAAGTGCCATCGCCATGGATAAGATTGTTTCCAAACGGCTGTTTCGTGA
>JALTEW010000519.1 GCA_027073795.1 bacterium
CCCTCCGGTTGATTGTCCCAAGCCGTTATGCCTACAAGAGTGTCAAATGGGTGGTAACAATTGAGTTTGTGGACAGGGATATCCCCGGATACTGGGAGTCCCGGGGTTACCATCCGGTGGCCGATGTTTGGAAACAAGAACGATATGGATAGTCTCTTTCTCAGGATTCGGTGGGAACCACGCGGGAGGTCGATCCCAGGTAGATGGCGAGGATAGCAAGAATGGCACCGGTGAGATCCAGCAGGCCAGTCGGACGTTTGAAGAAGAGGATATCCCATATAAAAGAAAGGGTTGGTTGGAGAAGCAGAATCAGTCCCGCCCTTGAGGCCTCGATTTTCCCGATTCCTTTTGAAATAAAAACCCATCCCAGCACCTGCCCGGCGATTCCATAGGCGAGGAGCGCTGCCCATGTGGTAGCGTCGGGAATGGCGAAAGATTTTCCTGTCGCAATGACCTCAACTCCCAGTCCGAAGGCTGTTAAAAGTGAGATGATGGCGATCGCGAAGAGGGTGGAGATGAAGGAAAAATCCTGTTGCAGGTTTCGCAGGGTTAAGAGGTAGGCGGTATAGGCAACAGCGGTTAAAAGTCCCAGAAAAACGCCGAGATAGAAATGCGGTTCCGGGCCTCTGCTTTGGGGCATGATGAGCAGGACCAGCCCCAGCACAGATAGGGGAACGGATACGATGTATCGGAGTGTCATCCGTTCCCGGTAGAAGATAAAACCGACACCGGCGAGTAAGAAAACCTGGAAATTGGCGAGAATCGTGGCCAGGCCCGGGCCTACATAGAAGATACTTCGGTGCCATACGGTCAGGTCACAGGTAAAACAGAAGGCGCAAATACCCATGAGAACAAAGGCTTTGCCGGCAATTTGCGTGATTTTGCCTGTCAGGATGACGAGCATGGAAAGGATAATTCCCCCGAGAGCCATCCTGTAAAATGCGGAAACGGTTGGCCCTACATGGGCGATTTTCACAAAAACGGCGGAGAAACTGATCGTAACCGCCCCAGCAAGGACCATGAGTGTGCTTTTGAATTCTCCTGAAAAAGCGGATAGTCGCATCTACATATATTAGGATACCCGAAAGTACCCCAGATGAGAAGGGACGGTTGGTTTTAATTTTGACGGCTTTGCAACAAAGGTTCGGGGTTCAATGTTCAGAGTTTAGTACAAAACCAGCACTCGGAACAAGTTTTTCCCCTTGCCCTCTAATTCTCACTTTTTGCAAGTGCATAAAAGTTTGGGCTAATGAGGTTTTTCCTCCCTTCAGCCTTCTATATAGACCTATTTTGCAGAACGAATGGTCAAAACCGGGCACGTGGCTCGCCGGCATAACCTTTCCGCCACGCTCCCGAAGACAGCCTTTTCGATGCCGGATCTCCCATGGCTGCCGATGACGATGAGATCTGCCCCCTTTTCCTTGGAGATTTCAAGAAGGGGATAGTAGGGCGCCTCTGAAGACTCTTTGACAACGACCTCGTAGTCGGCCATGTTTCCCATCTTCGAGACATACCGGGATTCAATTTCCTCGTTCACATAATCCAAGCGTTCCTTTTCTATTTTTTCCCGGATGTCTTCCGTCACGTAGAGATCAACAAAGCCCGTTTGGGGTGGTTGCTCGATGATATGGGCAATGATGAGATGACCCTGGTATTTTTTTGCAAGGTCCAGTGCATAGGGAAACGTATCATCACTGTTTTCCGACAGGTCCGTGCAAAAAAGTATTTTCTTGAACATTTTCGTCCTCCTTTGCCTTCAGGCGTTACCAGGCTTTAAAGATTTGTCTCCAACCCTCTCTACCTCCCCCTCTACGCTCCAAATTTCCTTAGTTTCAAGGCATGTGCCAGCATCAGAACAATACCATCCTCTGCCGGAAAACGCCCTAGCCCTCCATGAACGAAGGCCCGTTCGCTGAACCGGGTTACTTCGTCGGGCCGAATGTACCGGTTGATAAGAAGGAAGGGGTTGGGGTGCCAACTGTGCGATTGAAGAAGGGACGGGGTAGAATGGTCTGCTGTTACCACTAGGACATCCGGTTCAAGGGAAAGAACTTCTGGAATGTGACTGTCTAACTCCTCAATTACGGCGACCTTCTTATCAAAGTTCCCGTCTTCCCCGTAACTGTCCGTTTTCTTGATATGAACGAAAAAAAAGTCGTAGGCGTCGTAATTTTCCTTAAGAGTTTGAATTTCATCGCCAATGGTTTGTCCCGTTTCAAGCAGATGCATTCCCACAAGTTTTGCAAGCCCCCGATACATGGGGTAGGTGGCGATAGCCGCCGGTGTAAGCCTGAAGCGTTCTTCCATGCTTGGTATGTCCGGATACTTTGCAAATCCTCGTAGAAGGATGGTATTGGCGGGATGTTCATCCTTCAGGACCTCTTCTGCCTTTTGAATGAAGTGATTGGCGATTCCAGCCGCCTTTTCTGCTTCGGGCGCCAGTGCCCTGGCTGGTTTGGGTGGAAGTCCAGGGGATTGTGGATCGGCGTCGGCAATTCTCCCGTCCAGCCCCTCTCCCCGGAAAAGAACGACGAACCGGTGCTCCATCCCTGAATGGATGATGACCTTTACACCATCGATTTCCGGTATTACCTTTGCTATCTTTGCGCAGAGTTTCTGATTGGTTTCTGTGGGGATCCGTCCCGCACGTCGATCGGTGATGACATGGACATCTCGCGTGGCGAAATTCCCCCGAGTCGCCACATCCAGAGGTGTCATTTCGATTCCTACCCCAAGGGCTTCCAGAACCCCTCGCCCGATTTCATAACGAGTTGGGTTGTATCCAAAGATACCAAGGTGGCCCGGGCCGCTGCCCGCCGTGATACCCCGATCAATGGAATCTGTTAAACCGCAGATGTTTTCCCTGGCGAGTCGGTCTAAATTTGGGGTTCTCGCTGCCTCCAGCTCGGTCTTCCCGTTGATGGGGAGGCCCCCAACACCATCCATCACAAGGAGAACAATTTTGGATTCCGTTTTTGTCACCAGAGATGTGATAATGTCTGGATGCATTAGATAATCCCTTTTTCCTTGAACTCCTTTAACTTCTCCGGGCTGTAACCCAGCTTTCCATAGATTTCCTCATTATGCTCTCCGAATCTTGGCGGGAAGGCCAACTGGTGATTATTGGCCTGCAGGTGGTCGGTGGAGACAACCGGTGGAGGCAGGTGGACGGAAAGTCCCGATCTTGCATCCGTTGCTGTAATCATGGTGTTTTTCACAAGGGGGTCTTCAATCACGTCTTCCATGGTGTTCACCTTGGAGATAGGGATAGTAGCCTCGGTGAATTTCTCAATGATTTCATTGGTGGAGATGGTTTTGGTTACCTTGGCAATTTCCTGGTTGAGGTGCTTGACATCTGCTATTCGGCCGGCATTTTTTTCGTATTCAGGTTTTTTAAGGTGGGAGAATTCATGGAAATTGGTAAATGTATCCCACTGACGGTCGTTACCTACGGCGATATAGACATACCCGTCACTTGTGGGGTAGACAGAAACCGGGGCGAAGAACTGGTGGGTATTGCCCCGACGTGTAATTTTTTCATGAAAATCCTTAGTCAACATAACCGGATTGACCAGCCAGGAGACGGTACTGATAAACATCACCATGTCGATTCGGCTCCCTTCACCGGTGGCTTTCCGTTTGTAGAGGGCCTTCATAATCTGACCGAAGGTATGTTCGCTCGTGCCCAGGTCAGCGATAGGGACACCAAAAACCTGTGGATCGCCGTCTTTTTCTCCTGTGAGATCCATGATGCCGGAGCGCGCCTGAAGGATGGGGTCGTAGGCAGCTTCATTGGACTCGGGTCCGAAGCCCGTGATGCCCACCCAGATGATGTCAGGTTTGATTTTTTTCAAGGTTTCGTATTCAATGCCCAGTTTGGGGTAGTTCCTTGGAAGCTGGTTACAGGTGAAGATGTCTACGTTTAGTGACTCGATAAGCTCTCTCAATATCTTTTGCCCCTCCGGGGTTCTCAGATTTAGGGTGATCGCCTTTTTCCCGCAGTTGTTTGGCAGAAAGTAGGTGTTCATGCCCTCTTCGTTCAAGACGTTGGAACCGATAAAACGGTTTGGGTCCCCGAATTTGGGGTGTTCCAGACGTATGATGTTCATCCCTTCCTGGGCGAGACGGTAGGTTAAAAATGGCAATACCGTTGCCTGTTCCAGACTCAAAACAGTGATATCATCAAAAAGACCCATCCTGACCTCCTTAAAAGTGTTTAGGTAAATTTTATAATTTCAATGATCAGGTGTGTCAAGGAAGTTCTTGAAATTTTAACCGATCCATTTAGAGGATGGAGGCGGCAACCGGATTCGAACCGGTGTATAACGGTTTTGCAGACCGTCGCCTTACCACTTGGCTATGCCGCCAGAAATTGGAGCGGGAAACGGGATTTGAACCCGCGACTTCAACCTTGGCAAGGTTGCACTCTACCACTGAGTTATTCCCGCTCGCTTCGAAGTTATATAATAAATTATTTCCCCCCTGTCAAGACGGGGGACAATCTGTTATTTTCTTTGTCGTCAAAGGCGGGGGCCGAAAAGGGTGTCTATTGCTTGGTTAACGTGTTTGAAGATATAAGGTGCTCCGGCTCTGATA
>JALTEW010000520.1 GCA_027073795.1 bacterium
GAGGACACCTTTTTAGGGGAAGTCATAGAGGAAGAGACAGACTGGGTGGTTCTGGCCGTGGGGATGGAGCCTCCTGAGGGGAGTGATGAGCTTCAGAACCTCTTGAAGCTTTCCCGGTCTTCAGACGGTTTTTTCCTGGAGGCGCATCCGAAGCTCCGTCCTGTGGATACAGATACAGACGGTATTTTTCTGGCCGGATGCTGTCAGGGGCCGAGGGACATTGCCGACACCGTTTCGTCGGCCCATGCGGCGGCCTCTCGGGCGGCCATTCCCCTCTTTGCTGGAAAGGTGGCCATAGCCCCGATCGTGGCCGAGGTGGATGAGGAGGTCTGCGCCGGGTGTGGCATGTGTGAGGAGGTCTGTGTTTATGGGGCCTTGAAGCTGAATGAGCTGAAGCGGAAGATGACCGTGAATGAGGCGGTATGCAAGGGGTGTGGGGCGTGCAGTGCCACCTGTCCCTCCAGTGCCATCAAGCTGAGGAACTTCAAGAACAATCAACTTCTGGCGCAGATTGATGCTCTCTGTGCCCTCTCGGGGGGGAGATGACTTCAGCGGGGATGGTTCAGGTCTATACGGGAGATGGGAAGGGGAAGACCACGGCGGCCCTGGGGCTTGCCATGCGGGCCATTGGGCAGGGGCTTAGGGTGCACATGATCCAGTTCATGAAGGGAAACATTGAATATGGCGAGTTGAAAACGGCTAAGCGCCTGGCGCCCGACCTGACCATCACGCAGATGGGTCGGGAGACCTTCGTGGACCATGACAACCCAGACGAAATAGATCGGCAGTGGGCACAAAAAGGGATGCACCTGGCTTGGCAACTCCTGAAAGAAAAGACTCTGGATATCCTGATTCTCGATGAGATTAATGTAGCCGTTGACTTTAAACTCGTTTCCGTACAAGAGGTTTTAAAATTGATCCGTGAGAAACCCGTGGGGCTCGAACTGGTGCTGACCGGTCGCTATGCCCCAGTCGAAATTGTGAAAGAGGCTGATCTTGTAACCGAAATGCTTGAGATTAAACATTACTATCATCGAGGTATTGAGTCCCGTAAGGGGTTTGAATTGTAAAAAGGGGTGGGGAATATGTGGGATAGGAATAAACTTAAGGAACTGGGAAAAAGGAAAGGGACGTGGAATGCGTCCTACCAGGAAGCCGTGAAGAAGCACCCGGAGCGCCTGAAGCGTTTTTCAACCGTATCAGATCAGGAAATTGATAACCTTTATACGCCTTCTGATATTGCCGACTTCGATTATGAAAGAGATTTGGGCTTCCCGGGTGAATATCCTTATACCCGCGGCGTTCACACCTCCATGTATCGTGGGCGGCTCTGGACAATGCGGATGTTTTCCGGGCTTGGCAGCGCGCGGGACACGAATCAGCGGTTTCACTACCTTCTCAAGCACGGGGAAACCGGGTTAAGCATTGCCTTCGATATGCCGACCCTGATGGGCTATGACTCGGACCATCCCATGTCATGCGGGGAAGTTGGCAAGTGCGGGGTGGCGATTGACACCTTGGCCGATATGGAGGTCCTTTTCGATGGTATTCCCCTGGACGAGGTGACCACTTCCATGACCATCAACCCGCCGGCCTCCATTATGCTGGCCATGTATATTGCTGTTGCGGAGAAGCAGGGGGTCCGGCGTGATCAAATCGGGGGAACGATCCAGAACGATATGCTTAAGGAGTTTATTGCCCAAAAAACCTTCATGCTTCCGCCCAAACCTTCTATGCGGATTATCGTGGATACCATCGAGTTCTGCACAAAGGAGGTGCCCCGCTGGAATACCATTAGCGTCAGTGGCTATCATATCAGGGAAGCAGGGTCGACGGCGGTGCAGGAGCTGGCCTTTACCCTTGCCGACGGCATTGCCTACGTTCAGGCGGCGGTGGAACGGGGGTTGAACGTGGATGATTTTGCCCCACGCCTTTCCTTTTTCTTTAACGCCCATATAGATTTCTTTGAGGAAATTGCGAAATACCGGGCCGCCCGGAGAATCTGGTCACGGGTTATGAGGGAGCGGTTTCATGCCAAGGATCCGCGCTCGTGGATGCTTCGTTTTCACACCCAGACGGCAGGGTGTTCCCTGACGGCCCAACAGCCTTACAATAACGTTGTACGCACGGCCTATGAAGCCCTTTCCGCTGTCTTGGGAGGGACACAATCCCTTCATACCAATTCCCTGGATGAGGTGCTAGCCCTTCCCAGTGAACATGCCGCCACAATTGCCCTTAGAACGCAGCAGATCCTTGCAGAGGAGACGGGAGTGGCCAATACCATTGACCCCCTGGCTGGTTCTTATTTTGTGGAGACGCTTACCAATAAGATGGAGGCGCAAGCCATGGAGTATATCGAAAAGATTGATAAGATGGGGGGAATTGTCGAGGCCATCGAGCGGGGCTATCCGCAGGGGGAGATTGCTAACGCGGCTTATGATTACCAGAAACAGGTGGATGAGGGGGAAAAAACGATTGTGGGCGTGAATAAATATGTCAGTGAGCAGGAAACCCCCATTGAGATTTTGAAGATTGACGAAACGGTCGAGGCCGAGCAGATCAAGCGTCTCAAGGCATTAAAGGAATCGAGGGACAATGATGCCTTGAAACATACCCTGGACAGGTTGCGTGAGGCTGCAGAGGGGAACGAAAATTTAATGCCCCATATCATCGATGTGGTGAAACAGTATGGAACGGAGCAGGAGATATGTGATGTCTTTCGAGAGGTTTTCGGGACCTATCATGATCCAGGAATGTTTTAAGGGGGAGGGCTTATGGTTCAAAAGCGTAAAGTCAGGGTTTTGGTTGCCAAGCCTGGTCTGGACGGTCATGATCGGGGTGCGAAGATTATTGCACGCGGGTTTAGAGACGCGGGTTTTGAGGTTATCTACACGGGGCTTCACCAGAGCCCCGAACAGATTGTGGAGGCGGCTATTCAGGAAGATGTAGATGTCATCGGGTTGAGTAGCCTGGCGGGGGCACATAATCACCTCTTCCGGGAGGTCCTGAGACTTCTGAAGGAGAGGGGCGCGGGTGATATCCCTGTTTTTGGCGGAGGGATTATTCCGGATGAAGATATCCCGAAGTTAAGGGCGGATGGTATCCGTGAGATCTTCACGCCCGGGACAAAGGTTGAGGATGTCGTCAAGTGGGTAGAAGAGAACATCCATCCGAGAAGTTAGCCGGATGGAATTCACTGGGAAGTGAGGGGGGAAGGGAATTTTAGGAACCCAATAATAAGGGGGAAGAAATGGGGCTCAATTTTGATTTGACGGAAGAACAGGACATGATGCGCCGGATGGTACGACAGTTTGCTGAGAAGGAAGTTCTGCCCGTGTGCGTGGAGCTGGATGAAAAAGAGGAATTCTCCGTTCATCTGACCCGACGCATGGCGGATTTAGGGCTGTTTGGGTCTCTTGTGTCCGAAGAATATGGAGGGACGGATGTTGGATATCTGTCCTATATCATCTCGGTTGAGGAGATCGCGCGTGTGGATGGGTCCCAGGCCGCTACCCTCGCCGCGGGGGTTTCTCTGGGGATCTCTCCTATATTTTACTATGGGAATGAGGAGCAGAAAAAGGAATGGCTTCCCAAGCTTTGCAGCGGGGAGATCCTTGCGTCATTCGGGCTTACGGAACCCAACGCCGGCTCGGATGCTGGCGCATCCAAGACCACAGCGGTTTTGGAGAATGGCAATTGGGTGATTAACGGGAGCAAGATCTTTATTACCAATTCCGCGTCGGAAATCAGCGGCATCTGTGTCGTCCAGGCTGTGACGGGCAAGCGGTCAGACGGAAGAAATGAATTGAGCTGTATCCTGGTTCCCAATGGCACGGAGGGGTTTGAGGCGAGGCCTATGCATGGCAAGCTCTGCTGGCGTGCCTCCAACACCGGTGAACTCTATTTCACCGATTGTACAGTCCCTGAGAAGAACCTTTTGGGGGGGCGTGGAGAGGGGTTCCATCAGATGCTGGCAACCCTCGACGGGGGGCGCCTTAGTATCGGGGCCATGGGTCTAGGTGGTGCCCAAGGTGCCTTTGAGGTCGCCCTGAACTATTCGAGAGAGCGGGAACAGTTTGGACGTCCCGTTGGTTCCTTCCAGGTAAATGCCTTCAAATTAGCTGATATGGCAACCCAGATCGAGATGGCGCGGTTGCTTTTATACAAGGCCTGCTGGCTTAGGGACAATAATCGCGAATTTTCTAAGGAAGCCGCCATGGGCAAACTGGTTTGTTCGGAGGTTTTTCGGATGTGTGCCAATCACGCGGTTCAGCTCCACGGCGGTTACGGGTTGATGAATGAGTACCGGGTGGAAAAATTCTACCGGAATCAGAAGCTCCTGGAGATAGGGGAAGGAACGTCAGAGGTCCAGCGTATCGTCATCGCACGTCATATCGGTGTTCCCGGAAGGGCCCTTTAATAAACAACGTGGGGATTGAATTGAATCCAAGGGAGTGGGCGCAAAGGATTGTAAAGGGGGATATTCGCGCGGCATCCCGTTTGATGCGGGATATTGACGACCGGATGCCTTGGGTTTCGGATGTCCTGAAGGAGCTTTATCCCCATACGGGCAGTGCCTATGTGGTTGGGGTTACGGGATCTCCGGGCGTGGGCAAAAGCACCTTGGTGGATTGGCTGATCGAGGTCTTCCGCAAAAAGGGGCTCAGGATTGGGGTGGTGGTGATCGATCCCACAAGCCCTTTTACCGGCGGGGCGATTCTGGGGGACAGAATCCGGATGCAGCGGCACAGTACGGACAGCAGTGTGTTTATCCGAAGCCTTGCCACGCGCGGGAGCATGGGGGGGTTGTCCCGTTCAACCTCGGATATCCTCCGGGTCATGGATGCCATGGGCAAGGACATTATTCTGCTTGAAACCGTGGGGGTTGGGCAGGACGAGGTGGATGTGGTGAATATTGCCCACACCTCTATGATTGTCTTGATTCCTGGCCTGGGGGATGATATCCAGGCCATCAAAGCGGGAATTTTGGAGATCGGAGATATCTTTGTGATTAACAAGTGTGAACGGGAGGGCGCTGAGCGGATGGAGCGCGAGATTATGATGATGCTTGAGTTAGGGGCCCAGCGAAAAGATGGATGGGTGCCGAAAATTATAAAGACAGAAGCCATAAAAGGGAAGGGTATCAAGGAACTGGTGGAGGCAATAGAGGAACACCGGGCATTTCAGGAGGATCCTGAAAGGAAGAGGAATTTTTTGCAGAAGGTCCTTAAGATTGAATTGGTAACTCATCTTAAGGATCAGATTTCCACACGGATTCTCGACGCGCTCGGTCAGGAGGAGGGTCTTTCCAGAGCGGTCGACGAGATTATCGCGGGGGAAAAGGACCTGTATTCAAAGTCCGAGGAAATTCTCAAGCAGTTGATGTGTCAATAGGAACTCCAATTAGTAAAAATCGTTTTGCGGAGGATAGCATGACCTACGAAAAAAGGCGAAAGGAAATTATGGAAATGAACCGCCAGGCCGAGCTGGGGGGTGGGGAACATACTATCGAATCTCAGCATAAAAAGGGCAAGTTGACGGCCCGGGAACGCCTGGATATTCTGTTGGATCCCGGGTCATTTGTCGAGGTTGACAAACTGGTGGTGCACCGCTGCACCGATTTCGGTATGGAAGAGAAGAAGTATTACGGCGACGGGGTTGTGACGGGTTACGGGAAGATTCACGGGCGTCCCGTTTATGTCTTTTCACAGGACTTTACGGTTTTTGGAGGCGCCTTGAGCATGACCTTCGCCCAGAAGGTCTGCAAGATTATGGACCTTGCCATGAAAAATGGCGCCCCAGTCATCGGCTTGAATGATTCGGGGGGCGCACGGATTCAGGAAGGGGTGGAGAGCCTGGCAGGATACGCCTATATCTTCCTGCGCAATACCCTCGCTTCCGGGGTGATTCCTCAAATCTCCGTCATCTTGGGTCCCTGTGCCGGGGGCGCCGTCTATTCCCCTGCCATTACCGATTTCATCCTGATGAGCAGAAAGACCAGCTATATGTTTATTACGGGACCCAACGTCATCAAGTCCGTAACCCACGAAGAGGTGACCAAGGATGCCTTGGGTGGGGCTGTGACCCACAGCACCAAGAGTGGCGTGGCCCATTTCATGCGCGAGGATGACGAGGAAACATTGAAGCTCGTACGGGAACTTCTTCCCTATCTGCCGCAGAACAATGAGCAGAAGCCCCCGCGTATTCCCTGTGAGGACCCCATCGAGCGGAAGAATGAAATCCTGAAGGACCTGATACCTGAAAACTCGAGGATACCTTATGATATGCACGTGCTTGTGAGGGAGGTTCTGGACGACCACCAGTTTCTGGAGGTTCACGCGCACTACGCCCCCAACATGATTGTGGGGTTTGGCCGTTTGAACGGCTATTCCGTGGGAATTGTGGCAAACCAGCCCAACTTTCTGGCCGGGTGCCTGGATGTCAATTCATCGAAGAAGGGTGCGCGGTTTGTGCGGTTTTGCGATGCCTTCAACATTCCTGTCATTACCTTCGTGGATGTA
Source organism: bacterium (assembly GCA_027073795.1). Classification (GTDB taxonomy): domain Bacteria; phylum Desulfobacterota; class S145-22; order S145-22; family S145-22; genus S145-22. The sequence continues at coordinate 6,522 of JALTEW010000520.1, forward strand.
CCTGGATTTCTGCCTGGGACGGCCCAGGAATACAGTGGTATCATCAAGCATGGTGCCCAGTTGCTCTATGCCTTTTGTGAAGCTACGGTCCCAAAGATTACAGTGATTACGCGAAAGGCTTATGGGGGTGCGTATGACGTGATGTCATCCAAGCACATAAGGGGTGACATCAACTTTGTTTATCCCTCAGGTGAGGTGGCTGTCATGGGGCCCGAAGGGGCGGTTAGTATTATCTTTCGGAAGGATATTGCGACGGCCGGGGACCCCGTAAAACGTAAGCAGGAACTGGTTCAGGATTATGAAGAAAGGTTTGCCAGTCCCTTCCGTGTGGCCCAGCTTGGATTTGTGGATGAGATTATCTTCCCGGAGGATACCCGGAAAAAACTTGTGACGGCCCTTGAGATAGTTAAAGATAAAAAAGATGAAAATCCCAGGAAAAAGCATGGTAACATCCCTCTTTAAGGAATGTGTCAAAGCCATGCCTGGACGGCGGTGCAGGGCCTTTTTGGCAAGACCGTCTGTGAAAAAACGACAACCTTTTATTTTCTAAGGAGGCGAGCATATGGCAGGTCCAGTTGATATTTTCAGATCGGGAAAAATAAAGGGAATGAAAAATTTTGGTCCTGTATATGAATGGGTTGAGGGACGTGCCTCATTATTTTTAGATGAGATTGCCTTTGGGGGTTTACAGGGAGGGATTCTGTGTTATTATAATCCTCCCGTGCATCAGGTGGGGAACCCGGGGCTGGATGCTTACCATGCTGCACTGGATAGGATCTTTGAAAAGAAGATCGGCGCATGGTCTTTCCTGATATTTCATGGGGGGTGTGACCCCGTCCACGCGGGGGGAGACCTGAAAGAGAGCTTGAACCGTTTGACGGAAACCATTGAAAAGCGGAAAGAGCTTGAAAAACAGGGGCGTTCCCGGGAAGAGATAGAGGCCCTTTATGCATGGGGAGACAGACGAATAGAGAAGGGTGTTGGGTTGTATAAGAGGATTCGAGAGGTTTCTGGTCAGTTGAGAACCCTTGCAATATGCGGGGGTGGCACGCGATTTGGTGGTTCAGCGGAAATAACATTGATGACGGATGTCTTAATTGGGGACTCCCGTTCGGGGATGTGTTTCAGTGAGGCCATGATTGGGCTCATTCCCGGGTGGTCTGGTGTGGGTAGGGCTTATACAAAGGCAGGGTACTTGAATGCGAAGTTTATGGCTTCAACAAGTCGGGAGACCAAGGCGGCCGATTTGAAGGCGTGTGGTATCTACAATGAGATTGTTGAGGTTTCCGATCCCTTTCCCAGAAAGGAGCGATCCGATGATCCCCAGAAGGACAAGGCGCGGTACGCCGATGCCCTCCAGGCTCACAACGACAAAGTAGGTGCCAGGCTTGCCTCGGTTGCCTTGGAACTGGCAACTTGCCCGAAACATCAGGTTCCGGTCCTGAGGGGAAAAGACAGGAAGGTGCTGGCAACGGACAGGGAGATCGAGGAAGAGGTCTCGAGACGGGTTAACCCCATGACCTATGAAGGATTGTGGGGGAAACCCCTTAAAGAGGTCAAGGAAGAGATTAAAAGGTTGGGAAAACCCCTTGCGCCCCAGTCCATCAAGGAACTAAACCGGTTGTTTGAGGCCTATCCGGAGATGAAGTTTGAGGAAGAGAAGTTTGTGGAAGATGAGTTAAAGGCGGACTCCCGTCTTTACAGGGACCCCCGATTTCGGTTGGGGATTATTGCAACCTTAGAACAAAAAGTCGCAGATTTTAGGGAGGTGCACGAATGAGGAAGTATTTTGAGAAAATGCAAGAATTTGGAAAACCACTGAACGAGAAGCAGATTGAGCGAATGGAAGAAAATGTCAAACAGATTAAACAGGTGGAGGAGGAAGTTGCCAAAGAGGTGGAGCGGGTAAAGAATGCCGGCTTGCCGGCTGAGCGAATCAACAAACGCGGCCAGTTAACGGTTTGGCAGCGGCTTGAATATCTCGTTGATCCTGGGACCTGGTGCCCTCTTCACACACTCTACAACCCGAAGAGCAATGAGGAAGGAACCACGGGTGTCATCGATGGTCTGGGAAAGATTAGTGGGCGTTGGGCTGTTATTATCGGGTTTGATAACAAGGTTATTGCCGGGGCGTGGATATCAGGGCAGGCTGAAAATATCCTCCGAGTTACAGATATGGCAAAACGGCTGCATATTCCCCTTGTCTGGCTGGTTAACTGCAGTGGTGTGAAGCTAACGGAACAGCAGGAAGTTTACGCGGACAGACGCGGTGGCGGAACGACCTTCTTCCGGCACGCTGAGCTTGAGAAGATGGGGATCCCTGTTCTGGCTGGTGTGTATGGGACCAACCCGGCGGGGGGTGGATACCAGGGGATCAGCCCCACGTACATCATTGCCCATAAGGATGCCAACATCGCCGTGGGGGGTGGTGGCATCGTGGGTGGGATGAGCCCCAAAGGCCATTTCGATTTGGAAGGTGCGCTTCAGCTCATCGAGGCGACAAGACACTTCAAGGCAGTCCCGCCGGGCCGGGTAGAGATTCATTACAACGAAACAGGATTTTTTAAAGAGGTTTATGAGACGGAAGAGGGGGTTTTAGATGCCCTCAAACGCCTGGTGAAGGATATGCCGGCCTATAATCCCAGTTTCTTCAGAGTGGCGGAGCCCAAGGAACCCAAGCTTAGCCCCGAGGACATCAACCGGATTGTCCCCTTCAACCAGAAGATGGTTTATAGTTTTGATGAGGTTTTGGCACGGTTGGTAGATGGCAGCGAGCATATGGAATTTCGCCCCGATTACGGCCCCGAGGTTTACACCGGATTGGTAAAGGTAGATGGATTTCTTGTAGGTGCTATCGGGAATCGCCAAGGTTTTCTGGGCAAGGACTATCCAGAGTATGCCGAGGGGAAATATATTGGTGTGGGAGGAAAACTCTATCGTCAGGGATTGATCAAGTTGAACGAATTTGTCACCCTGTGCGGAAGGGATCGGATTCCCATTATCTGGTTTCAGGATACCACGGGGATTGATGTCGGCGATATTGCAGAAAAGGCGGAATTGCTGGGTCTCGGGCAGGCCTTGATTTACTCCATCGAACAAACCGATCTCCCCATGATGTTGACGGTACTGCGGAAGGGTACGGCGGCGGCCCATTATATCATGGGCGGACCGACGGCCAACAATAACAACGTGTTTACCTTGGGGACTCCAACCACAGAAATTTACGTCATGCATGGTGAAACAGCAGCAGCAGCGTCGTTTTCCAGAAGGCTGGTTAAGGAACAGGATGCCGAGCGTCCCTTAGAACCCGTTATAGACAAAATGAACGCCCTTGCGCAGCAATATTACGACCAGTCAAGACCAACCTATTGTGCTATTCGCGGGTTTGTAGATGAGGTGGTTTCCTTTGCGGATATACGCAGATACATGGTGGCCTTTACAGGTGCGGCCTACCAGAACCCTGTCTCTATCTGCCCGCATCATCACCTGATGACGCCTCGGATTATCAAGGGGTAAACCAAGAGGGGGGGCTCCCCCCCCTCTTACAAAGGAAGGAGGCGATGGGGATGAAATATAAATTATCGTTTCCGGAGCGTGTGGAAATTGGGGACCTCACGGTGCGTGACGGGATGCAGGCACTGGAACATGTCTACAGCACGGAAGAGAAACTTGCCATCGTGGAGGAGCTTATCCTGGCCGGTTTTGAACACGTGGAGGTTACGAACTTTGGTCATCCAAAGTACCTGCCCCAGTTTGCGGATGCTGAGGAGTTACTGGAGCGCTTGTTCCAGAGCAAACGGGTGGGGCACCTTCTTAAACAGAACGGTGGAAAGGTGCTGGTGACAGCCATCACGATCAATGAGAGGGCCTGTACGCGCGCCTTGGATTTCAAGGCGAAGCATGGCGTGGGGCCTGATATCGTCTTGCAAATGGTCTCCACCGACCCGGTTCATCACAAAACGAATTCTGGCATGACGCTGGATGACTACTGGAAGATGACGGAGCGGTGTACCAAGATGGTTAATGAACAGGGTATCCAAATGTGCGGAACGGTCAGCACCATCTGGGGATCACCCATGGAAGGGGCCCGGGTGACGGACCTGAAAAAGGCTGTGGAGTTTTCCAAAATCTATCTGGATTTAGGGGCAAGTTACATCGAGCAAGCGGACCATGATGGCTCAGGTGACCCTGCGCGGGTCTATGAGTATTTTTCCATGATTCTCGATCCTGACCTCATGGGAAAATGGGCAGATCCCAAGTATCACCTGGCCCATTTTCATACCTCACGCGGCATGGGGCTTGCTAATGTCCTGGCGGCATTGCAAGCGGGCATCTACCGGTTCGAATCAACCCTGAGCGGCATCGGCGGTCAGCCGGCCAATATGATTGACGGAAAGCTTGTCAGTGGAACCGGGAAGTATTATCATAAAGAACACCTGCTTTCCGGATTGGTGACCACGGAAGACCTTGTGGTGATGATGGAGAGTATGGGTGTCAAAACGGGTGTAGACATTCCCAAATTGTTGGATCTCGGAAGAAAATTCAGGGATGAATATCTCACCATCTCGTCAGAGCAGATGGATACCATCGTGACAGCGGTATCAGAGTTCACCGGTGTTTCAAAGGATCGCCTGCTTGGGTTGAGGGATTCGGATGAAGACCTCGATACCTTTGTTGAAGAGGCGGTGAAGTTTATCGTAAAACCTGGTGAAGAGGAACCAAAACGTATCCGTGAGAGCCTGATGCAACTTTTCAGGTCCCTTCAGGGATACCTCAAAAGGGGTATGTGGGGCGTGTCACGCGCGGAAACGATTGTGTCCGATGTACCACCGTCTCCGTTTTTGGAAAACCTGTTATAGGAAGTTCACACGCAACCAGCAATCAAAAGAGCGGTCTCATACCAGAGGCCGTTTTTTTGTCAGGCAGGAAAAAGACAATCCGTCACACAAGGGGAGCACTGGGGCCACAGATTTTCGGGAGGCGAGGGGTCACCCATTAAAGGGCGTGTCCCAGTGAAATAGGCTACGCATTTCACGGGATAAATCAAGATAAAAAACACCTCACCTCTCGCCTCGCTTCCTTAGTCGGATGAACCTTAAAAAAATAGTGAAAAAATGGGTGAGGTCCAATATCCGGGTATTGACACAGCTGGAGGTTCTTGGTTAATATTGCATGTCTAAGTAGGAAGTAGAGAAAGGTGAAGTAAATAATGCCTAAAGCGGAAGGGAAGGTGATTGAATGGAAATCGGAAGAGGCTATCCAAACGGGGTGGCTGGAGGCGCTTCCGTATCAAGGAGAGCCCCAGATGATAACCTACACGACGGAGGAGTTTTCCGCCGTATGCCCCTTCTCGGGCCTGCCTGATTACGGGCGCCTCACCATTCGGTATATTCCCAATGAAAAACTGGTCGAGTTGAAATCCCTCAAGTACTATATTGTCTCTTTTCGTCAGGTTGGGATCTATCAGGAAAATGCCTTGATACGAATCTACAAGGATTTGATGGTACTTCTCGATCCCCGTTATCTGAAGGCGACGCTTGAATACAATCAGCGAGGGGGGATTAAGGCCATTTGTGGAAAGGCCAGCGCCCCTAACGCTGTTGTGGAAAAGCTTTTATATCCGACGCCTGAAGTCTGAATATACTTTGATCGACGCGATATCCATGCAACCCGAAGAAAAATACGCTGCCTTGACCGCTGTGTTTGTTCTCGCCCTTGCGGCAGCCAACGTGATTGCCTCCAAGGTCATCATGATCTTCGGCCTTTCCGCGCCTGCCGGCATCATTGTTTATCCCGTTACCTTCATGGTCACGGATGTAGTTTCAGAGGTGTATGGAAAGCACTATTCCAAACGGGTGGTCTGGACCGGATTTGCCATGATGCTTCTGTTACTTGCTATCACGCAGGTTGCCATTTGGCTTCCGCCCACACCGTTTTATAAGCAGCAGGGGGCCTTTAAGCAGATTTTTAGCGCCTCCGCCCGCATTATTATCGCCTCCCTGATTGCCTACCTGGCTAGTCAGACATGTGATGTCGCCCTTTTCCATTTCTGGCGCAATGTGACGAATGCCCGCTATCTGTGGATACGCAATAACCTTTCCACCATGACCTCCCAGTTCATCGACACGGTTCTGTTCATTCTAATTGCCTTTTACGGTATCTATAGCCTCCCGGATTGCCTGCGCCTGATCGGGGGGCAATACCTCTTCAAGTTTGTTTTTGCCGTTCTGGATACCCCGTTTGTCTATCTGGGAGTCTGGTGGGCAAAAAAGTGAAAGAAGAGAAGTGCTGGGGGCCGAGTGTTGACTGAATGTTCGGGGCCCCAAGCTCAATCCGTAGGTCGTAAAGTGTGAATCATAAGATGTGAAATAGTGAAGAAAAGATTAAACTTTTTTCTCTGTTTAATCTCCGGCAATTGGGATGGAAACCCAATTCCCCAGAGGTTCGGGGACATCAAGATGCTCAAGTCTTGGATAAGCCTTAAAATAACTGGCAAACATGGCAAAATCCCTTTCCGAGGGGGTGTGGCTTCGAAAGTAAGTTTGGGTCACTGGTGATGCGGTTTCAAGAAAATGTCCCTCTTCTATAACGAGCGTTCCCCCCTTGATCAGGGTATGGCACCGATTGAGCATTTCCCCTGTTCCAAGGTTCTTTTCTGGTTTGTAAAGCGCCACGTCCCCTACGGCTCCAACTCCGAGGTGTCCCTTGTCCTCCAGCCCTAGGAGGGTAGCAGGTAGGACCCGGGTCTGTAAAACGAAGTCACTCACGGTGTAAGACGCATCATTTTCGAAGAATTGTTTAAAGAAAAAGGGATAAAATTCCCCCGACTGGGCACCCAGACAGAGGGATGAAAACGCCAGATTTTTTTTGAAGTTAGCATGGGTAGCCAGGTTCAAGGCAAGTGCAGTTTGAGAGGAAGGGGTATTTATCTCCATGTAACGCAGGGGAGCATGAAGCCCGACGTGAGTGGCGAGGCGTTCTTCTTCACCCATTTCTGCCTCGATACGGAGCTGATGATGGGGCGTGTCAGGCGTAAGACCCATATCACCTTTGATCCCCTTGGAAGCTATGAGGGAGGATGCCTGTTTAAAGGCGTATTCCCCATCGATTGCCCGTCCGATATGGCTGTAAAAGAGATTGGGCGCAGCGGGGAGGTCTTCATCCAAGAGGCGGGAGGTTGTTTCGATGAGAAAGGGGATGTTCAGGGGAAGCCTTGAGAGGTATTCAAGAACCTTGCCCGCCTGAATATTGAAACGTGAAAGGTTGCTTTCCCTAAAGTGGGCACCCACTTCCGGCAGGCGGACGTTAAGGGCTCGAAACCGGTGAGCGCACGTGTCGAGGAAACGAACCGTCCAGTCTGGTGGCGTGTTGGACCCTATCAAGGCCCCAAATTCACGTAAGGCGAGACTTAGGGAAGCGGAGCCGTCCTGGTAGGGGAGAGAGGTAAGAAACTGGTGGGTCATCAGGGAAGTTGTGGGAAACATCATGGATTCGTGAAGGTGGGTATAGCCCATACGGGCATAGATGGCGCTGATTGTCTCTGGAGCAACGGGCAGTCCCTGTTGAAATCCATAAAGAGGAAGGCCATAAGATGTGAATACAGAGCCTGCCTCAATGCCTCCGGGAAGGGCCAGAAGCCCCATTGCTTCGATTTCCTTGTCAGGTTTTTTGAAGGGCTTTGACAGGCGCCCTTTTTGAATATAGAGGTCAAGCGTTTCGCCATCAACACCATTTTTAGGGT
>JALTEW010000521.1 GCA_027073795.1 bacterium
AAAGACAATCTTAAGCGTCTTTGAATGAATACCTGAACAGAAAACGATTAAACCATACGAAAAGACAACTTTCTATATTTCTACTTTTATCAGAGTATGAAACCCCATCGCCAAGACACGTAAAAAGAAGGAAGGAAACAACGTGTTCCCTTCCTTCCGGGGGGAGGCTGAATGTCAAAGTTCCGTTCGCCGAGTCAGCAGATTGACGCCCTATCGCTTAAGATTTACAACATCAGCCAGCATTTCATCACTGGTGGTAATAATCTTTGAATTGGCCTGGAACCCCCTCTGTGTCGTAATCAACTTGACAAACTCCGCGGCCAGATCCACGTTGGACTGCTCCAGTGCGTTGGCATGAATCGTTCCTACCCCACCGGTGCCGGGTTTGTTAATCACGGGCTGCCCGGAAGCGTGTGACTCCCCGTAAAGGTTTCCTCCCATCTTGGTCAAGCCCCAGGGGGAGGCAAAATCCGCAAGGGCCATCTGGGAAATCTGGCGGGTCTGCCCATTCGAAAAGAGTCCCGTAATCACCCCATCCAGATCAACCGTTACACTCAAGAGGGATCCCGACTGATACCCGTCTTGGTTTATCAGGTTGGTCACACTGGGAGAGGCAAACTGTGTTGTCTGATCCAGCCCCGTCCCCCCGCCGGCCGTTCCGTCCCCATAGTCGAAGGTAATAGGCTGGGGTGTGGTGGCCCCATCGGCAAGGCTCGCAAAGTTAATGGCAGCCTCATTATCCGTCGTTAAGGATCCATCTGTCCCAAAACTCAAATCCTGCGTTCCGGCCTCCTGCTGTGTCCCCGTGCTATCCGTGTAAACATAATGGGCCGTCCACGCGTTGGCAGCTGTCTTGACAAAATAGATCGAAACGGGATGGGCCCCGCCCAGGGAATCATAGACCGTGACCGAGGTTGTATAGTTATACATATCCGAACTTAATGTCGCAAGGTTCCATGCCGTCGTCGGCACCGTAGCGCCCGCGTCGAGGTTGACGGAGAGGTTCACGAGAGAACTCATTTTAGGATTCGAGATCGATTTCGACAGGTTGATATCGCTCAGATTTGTGGCGACTTGACCCGTTGCGTTAATCGCATACCCCTGCACCACAAGATTGTCGGGATTGACGAGATAGCCCTTGTCATCGATGATAAACTGTCCTGCGCGTGTATAAAACTGGCCCCCATCCGGATTCTTAACAATGAAGAACCCATTCCCATCTATAGCCATGTCCGTGGCGTTCCCCGTTGTCTCAAACGAACCCTGAAGAAACTGCGTCTGCACCGCATCTAACTTGACCCCACGTCCAATCTGGTTCCCACCATTGGTCCCCATCAGCGTCTGGCTCAAAATATCAGAAAATGCCGCGGCGCTTCCCTTAAAACCAATGGTATTCACGTTGGCGATATTATTCCCAATCACACCCATGGCCGCACCATTGGCATCCAGCCCGCTGATCCCCGTCCACAGCGATGATAACATCTTATCCCCCCTATCCGTTCTGTGTGGTTTCGGTTTCATCTGTTACAGGTGTATCCGTCTGTGAAGATAAAGATTGTTCTTCACCATCGGCATGCACCGAGATCACATCACTCATGGCATACTTTCCATAGTCTGTGGTTAAATACGGCTTACTGTTAGTAAATTCCACCCCCTTCACCTTTCCAAGCACATAGGTGGAACTGTTGACCCTATCTCCCTCATTGTCTTTTGCCACAACTTCAAAGGTGTAGGTACCCTCCGGAAGTTGATTGCCATCCGTATCTTTCCCATTCCAGTTCATTTCGTTGAACCCGGCCTTTTGATTCCCCGCAACGAGCGTCGCAACCTGTTGTCCGGTCCCATCAGAGACGGTGATGGTGACGGATGAGGCCTCCCTCCCTAAACTGTAGCCCAGCTTGACAGGCTGGCCTTTTTTCAGAGCTACCTGATTCCCCTTTACCTTGATGTCTTTCCCAATGAGGGATATGGCCTGCGCATTGTTGATAGAGGCCTGATAAAGCTTTAATTCTGAGAGCTTGTCATTCACCTGCGTCAGTTGCTCCAGTTGGCTGAATTGCGCGAGTTGCGCCGTAAAATCAGTTGAATTCATAGGGTTCAGGGGGTCCTGGTGCTGAACCTGTTGAACAAGAAGGTTCAGAAAATCATTCTTCCCAAGGCGGTTAAATCCTGCACCTTTGGCTTTATCTGCCGCGCCTTGCGGGTTTGCTGCGGTCACAGACGTCGTAGCTATCATGGCTTCTCTCCTCAAGCAAAAACGTTAATATGGTCCAGAGGATAAGATAAAATCCCTCCAATCGTATGACTCACCTGAACTCCTTCTGATAAATCTCCGCTTATCTCATTCACCTCTCCAGAAACTGTCCCCCGTCTTTCTCCGTTACCGGAAAATTTGTGGGGGTCACCATCAAAGGCACGAAATCCCTGTGGGTTTCCCCCACCAACCTGAACAGAAACCTCCCGCATCGTAAGCCCCTGCTGGGCGAGAAGGGCCCGAAGCTCCGGCAATTGATGGGTCAAGATCCCATGGGTTACTGGACTTTCTACAGAAAAGCTGGCCTGCACTTGATGCCCCTTTACCGTCAAAGCCACATCAACATTTCCAAGTTGGGGCGGTTTCAGGGCAATCCTCACCACATATTGGCCATCCTTTTGAGACAGATTCATGGCGTGAACAATCTGGTCTATAACGGGTGGCGCCTGAGATTCAAGCTTACCTCCTCCCCTTAATGAAGAAAGGGACAAGGTAGTATCAATATTCAGAGGTCTAATGTCCCCTTGAGTCATTTTGGAAAATTCAAGGGTCGCCTTTTCCTTTCTTTCGGGATTTCCCTGCCCAGATCTGGGAAGCACAAGGGAATCCATCCAATCCTTCAGGGGGTGTGGTTTGGTTAGTTGATTCTTCGCGATCTCCGCAACTGGTGCGTTGCTGTCGGTCAACTGCCCAGATTGGCTGTTATTCCCTTCAGACGCCAACATTTTTGAAGCCGGCCCCGAGGTGTCTCCCTTCCCTTTTACTCTCAATCCTTTGATCAGCTCTTCCATAAACGCGCGACTGTTCTTCAAATCAACAGGCGCCTTAACAGTCTCTCTCTTTGAATCTGTTCTTTTCCCCCCCCATTCAAGAGCAAGACCACCATTTCCTTCGATATCGGCACCTGCCTGTTTTATTTCACCCATCATGTCTCCCAGTCTTTCCATCGCACCTTTTAACAACCTGGCAAGGTCTTGCAGGTGCTTATCTCCCTGCTCCAGGGTTGGGATAACCTCTTCAAAGAGCCACTGTTTCAACTCTTTCTGGCTCATCAACCCACCCTGGATCAGCTGCTGCAAAAACATCAAGATATCTTTCGGGCTTATCGGAACCCCTTTTATTTTGACATTGTGTTTTTCTTTCCGAATATCTTTAACCTCACCGGTTTTGGGGGGGGAACCAAGAGACGCCCCTTTCATATCTTCCTGGTGTTTCTCACTCCTCAATACCCTGTGAAAAGGGCATCCCTTTTCCGCCTCTCTCGATGAAGACGTGGTTAGAGAAGTTTTCTGAAGCCTTTGGATCCTTCCTCCACCATCGAAAGTATTCCCCATGGTGGAAAAACTGAAAAGTGCCGGCCCTGCAAACCCTGAAGCCAATTTTTTACCTCCTTGTACCGCTCATTCTTAAGCAACAGCTGTGCCATAATGGTCAAATTCTGTAAGTATCTATGATTGTGTAATATTTCTCTGTGCTAAGCCCTTAAGGGCACTTCCAAGAGAAATTGTAACGGGAAATAATTTCCCCATAAAAGAAGGGACGGGAAGTTTTTTCCATCAACCTAAAGAAGGGGCAGGACATGCCTTAAGTTCTGCCCCCGGCTTTTTGTTCAAATATCGTAATACAGGGCGAATTCGTAGGGGTGAGGTCTGAGGCGGATAGGGTCCACCTCGCGCTCCCGCTTGTAGTCAATCCAGGTAAAGATGGCATCATCGGTAAAGACATCCCCCTTCATCAAAAACTCATGATCCCCCTCCAAAACCCCTAACGCCTCCTCCAGAGAACCCGGCGTGGAGGGAACGTTCTCTAACTCCTCCGGACTCAACCCGTAGATGTCCTTGTCCAACGGCTCCCCAGGGTCTATCCGGTTCTCTATCCCGTCTAACCCCGCCATCAGCATGGCAGCAAAGGCCAGATACCCGTTGCAGGAAGGATCCGGAAACCTGACCTCAATCCGCTTCGCCTTGGGACTGACAGAATACATCGGTATCCTCACCGAGGCACTCCGGTTCCTGCTGGAATAGGCCAGATTCACCGGAGCCTCAAACCCCGGCACCAACCGCTTGTAGGAGTTGGTGGTGGGCGCCACAAAGGCACACAGGGCCCTCGCATGCTTGAGTATCCCCCCTATGTAATAAAGAGCCAGCTCACTTAACCCCCCATACCGGTCCCCGGAAAATAAGGGTTTGCCATCTTTCCATAAACTCTGATGCACGTGCATGCCAGAACCATTGTCGTTGAAGATAGGCTTCGGCATGAAGGTAACGGTCTTGCCATGCCTTAAGGCAACGTTCTTGACAATGTATTTGAAAAGCATGAGCTG
>JALTEW010000522.1 GCA_027073795.1 bacterium
GTATAGTGATGGCCCACATCCGGTGGTCCAGCTTCTCGAGACGCCTCTCAAAGGCATCCATGCGTTTGTCGACCTGCTCAAAGCGTTTGTCGACCTGCTCAAAGCGTTTGTCGACCTGCTCAAAGCGCTTGTCGACGATCTCCAGCATCTTTTTGAGGAATTCACTCTGGTTTTTCAGGGCTTCTTCCACGCGAACAATGCGTTCACGGATCTCGATTTCATACTCGGGGAAAGCAGTCTTTGATATAAGCTCAGGGAGATGGGCCTTCAGATATTCGTGCAGCTTTTCCTCAAACTCCTTATCCCACTGCCTGGCCAAGTTCATATTTATATCCTCCTGATCCTCCTGTCACATTTTTATAACAATTCGGGAAAATGATGTCAATCATAATGAGACAACTAACAAATTTTCGCCGGTCTCCGATGGCCACGGCATCGCTAAAACGGGACCTTCTTAAACCCCATTCTCAGCGTCGCTCGCCTCTGTCCAGTCTTAAGCGGAAGGGAAAAGACAAAATGCTTGAACCAGGTCGCGCCCATCATCCGTATGGTAATCCCAGATGCATATTTTTCCCAAATTCTCGGAACCGCGTATCCAATGGTAGGAGAGATTTCAATCATATTCTCCATTACGGTATCCGGCTTTTCCACAAAATTCACTGCATGGCCATGGGTAATGGGGGCAAGAACCGAGAAAAGCCGCTCGAAGATATGGCATAAGGGCAGGAAGGAAAGCACCTCGTCTACATTCTTGAGGGGATTTGCCTGCGCTATGGCTGTTTTGATCTGATTTCGGGCATAGGGTATGCCCTTTAACATAGGCATCATCGGGGGTGATTTGGGTTCGCTCGTAACGAAAGTAAGCAAGAGCTCCTAACCCTATAAGGAATATTAATAAAGGAACGGCTCCGAAAACGTCCTTTAGACCGGCTCATACCTGCTTGGTTTTCCCGTCAGAGGTAACTTCAGGCATCTTAAGTCATCCCTGATTTCTCTATATTAGTTAGTACATCTCTGTTATCCAAGGATTTCATCCAAGTAATTAATAGGTTGTATTCTTATAATGATTATCACAACACCCTCTGGATTATTTGGCCGAGAGCAAAGAAATCTTTTTATTATTCCACTAGCAGCAGTTTCCTACCATAAACAAATAACCCTCCTGCCACCTCTCATTTCTGCCCTTACCTTCTCCATATGCCTCAAGGTTGCAAGCTCTCTCTGTAAGTCGCTTAATTTAAGATTAAGTTTCTCTGCCAGGGCCTTTATCTCTACTCCCCCCGTTTCCTGCAAAACTTGCAGTATCTTTTGTTGAACCTCGCTGAACATTGCATCCTTGCCTGAAAGTGATTTTGCGGTGTAAACAGCCCAGGGGTCACAAATCCGAGTAGGGGATAAGGCATCTATATAGCAATCTTCACACAATACCTCTCCAAAATATCCCCTCTCTTCCCCTTTCTCAATCGGGGTTCCACACCTGTCACACTTCATCTTTAATCCCTCCCTGAAATTTCATAAAAGACATATCCTCTAAGAGCTCTTCACTGTTAGCTATCTTGTCACCTAATGATCTAAATTCTGGAAAGAGTGTCACCACAGGAGGCTCAATAAGCCTTTCTCTGTCCAGATAAGAATCGTTTGTCTCTGCGAAAACAACCTTTCCAATAACAAGGGAAAAATTCCTTTCGGTAATTTCCCTTTCTAATTTTGCCTCAACCCAACCAACAGCATCTTTGACTCGAGGTGGAGATACCTTTTTAGAGGGAATACTCTCAAGCCCTACCTCTTCAAGTTCATTAAGTTCCGGAGGATAATTTCTGGCACATTTCATCGCCATTTTAAGAGAGGGCTTGCCTATTACATTCACCACGAACTCCTTCGTCTCGCGAATATTTTTCAACGTGTCTCGCGGAATAGCGGAGGCTATAGCAATAAGATCGAGTGGCCTTAATATTGGCATCACGGAACTATAGGGCGCGGCATTCACGATTCCCTTTTCGTCAACAGTAGTAATAAGCGTAACAGGTAATGGGAAAAATCTCTTGAACATCTCTGGCTTTAATTCCATAACTGTAACCTCCTTCGGTAAAAATCACAGTCTTTAAATTACCTTTTCTGTTTCCTTTTTTGCCAGCTCCGATTTTACAGGTTCCCCTGAAAAAGAGGCCTTGCTCTTTATATAAGCGTTCCCTCTGAATCTTCGGCAGCTTGGAGCAAATAGTCGGAAAGCGTCCAGCCGATTATAGCCAAACATTCCATATCCAAGTAACCTTGCGCTCGTCTTTGAAAAAGCAAGGAGCACTGGGCAGGAAACTCTTCATCTTCATCATTAAAAAGCATCAAGATTGGGACCTTCGGGAGGGCATCAAACCTTATTGGAAGCTGATAAGAGAGCTCCACTTCGGGCGCGACCCCCCCCAGCTCCTCACTCGCTCTCTTCAGTTTCTCAATCTTGCCTGAAAAGTTCCTGGCGATAGGTATCTCAGCATTGTTCCTAAACCCTTCTACAAAGGGAGCGGCATCCTTGAAGTCCTTATAGGATATCCAATCATTCTCTTCAGGTTCTGACTCTGGGCATAAAAGCAGGTACTTGCAAAGGACAACGCTTACAGAATGGCTCGGTCTTTTACCATCTGGGCCCATGATCCCTGTTGAGGAAATCCTGTGCGGCTTTCCAAAAAAAGGAATCATTATATCATCTCCCTTTACCTCCACCCCCAGTTTATCTTTTAGGGATCCTATATCTAAGTTGGCAACTTGCCGCAGATAGTCTTTGTAAATCCTTTCAAAAGCAGGGGATGTGTAATCCATGTTCTCCCTCCTAAAAATTAGGCCCTAAACAAGGCCAAGCTCCTCCAATACCTCAAAGGAAAAGGACAAAAAGGGAGGCCCTCCCATAATCGCTCCAGAGAGCAAGGCATCTCTTATTTCTATGTCAGTAACCCCATTTTTCATGGCCTCCAAGATGTGGGTTTTCAAACAATCTCTACATCTATAACTGGCTGCAAGGGGAACCTTGATAAGTTCCTGCAGGCCCCTATCTATAGAACTTGTCCTCTTCTGAATATCACTTAGCCTTTTGAATGTTTCGTAAAAATCGACATCTTCCGAGATGAATCTCATGGAGCTTGGGATAAATTCAGCAGGTAACTCTTTTTTGTGATTGCTGTTAAGGTTTTCTATTCTCTTGATAAGATTTTTTACCCTTCTCTCTACATCTAAAAGTTCCTCTTCAGTAGGTCGTTCCTTTATATCCCCTAATGCCCCCTTCGTGGAAAGGGCCTCGTTTCCTTTAAGCTCACCCACGATGTACCATTCTCCCAACACCGAAAACCTTAAATGCTCAAAAAATTGTTCCATGTATTTAAAGGCCGGGATGGCCTCCCGTTACACCCTCTTTTTTAAGCCATCCACTAAAACCCCAATTACCGTATCAATATGGGCCATAAATGCCTCTTCATTATGAAATTGAGGGATGGTCACTTCCTGAATTGACAACTGAGTTAACATGGCCAAAAACCCAACCGCTACATGATGAGGATTTATTTCTTTAAATACGCCTTCTTTGACCCTCATTGAGATATATCCTTCCAGAACATTTAGTGCCTTTGTCTGCCTTTGCTGATAATGCTTTCTGTACAAATCAGGTTTTTCTAACATACTGTAGAAAATCAACCTTAAGGGTGAGTGGGTTTTGTCTTTTGTCATGTGGCTGAAGACGTGTAGAGAGAAGGCCCTAAAAACCCCATCATCGTCTTTCTTCTCCATATACTCTTTGAGATTTAAATCCCCTTCCAGAGGGTGGTTTTGAAACAAGAAATCGACAAGAGCTTCATAAATACCCTCTTTACTTCCAAAATGCTGGACAAGTAGTGCTCGACTCACTCCTGCCTTTTGAGCTATTTTATCTAATGTAGTTCCCGCAAAGCCTTTTTCAGTACACACTTCCTGTGTTTTTTCAAGTATTTGGCCCTGGCGTTCAGAGGCAGAAAGCCTGCCTCTTGTTTTATTAGAAATTTCCGTGTCTTTTATAACTGACATGTTAGTTATAACTTAGCCTCACATAAAAGCTTTGTCAAGCGGAAAATTATTCGGAAGGGTCTAGGGGCAGATCTTTCCTCTTGACAGATAGCCCTGTTATTGACAACATTCAAGCATGGCAAGACCCTGAAGAGTCCAATACCCAGGTGCCTGTTACCACATTAGCTGCCGAGGAAACGAAAGAAAAAGCATCTTTTTGGACATACAGGATTACAATGCTGATGGAATGGCTGTACCGATTCAGCCAGATAACCCAACCTGAGATTGGACGGCTGGCAGGCGGGATAGATTACAGGTAAGGATGGAGAGAGAGTCGAAACTGAGGAAGAGATTTAACGCATTAAGCAATCAAGTGCTTCTTTTGTCAAGAGGAAAGATCTGACCCCTTGCCTTCCGCAACGATGTCCTTCGCCCCCCGTTAAACAGAAAAGAAACAGGTTTAACAGGGTAAAAATTTCACCCCGGTTAAATAAAAAACAAATTAAACAGGGCAAGCAAGGGAAATCTTCTACCCCGGTGA